>JAGOMP010000045.1 GCA_017993505.1 Planctomycetota bacterium | reverse complement strand
CAAGTATACTAAGATCTGATTGTAATCATCAAATTAAATTTATAGAAGCCAACGTTTAACGTTTGCTTCTTTTTTTTAATTCAACTTTTGAAATAATTTTTTTATTATAACTTATATTTATGATTTATCACTTTTCTATTATAATCTATATAATAATTTATATTTATAATTTATATTTATATATTCACGATTTTATATAAAAAATAAAAATATTGAATAAAATTGCTTTTGCACTTTAGATAGTGCAAAATAATAAAGAAAGAACTGTTTTAACCACAAAGAAACAAATTAAAAAAGGCAAAAAAAATGAAAAAAAACATATTCATTCTATTTTTATGTATTCTTTGTATTCCCTTATCTGCTCAATTTTTTTCTGAAGAAGAAGAAACATATGCAATAGGAACAGGGAAAAGCATGGATAGAGAAACAGCTCTGCGACTTGCTTCATTTGATGCTTTGAATGTTTATGTACAAGAAAATATTCCTAAACAACAATACAATCGTTTTCAAAAAGACATTGAAAAATACCTTGTTTTGCATTACAAACGATATTTTCGAAATCCTCCTTTGCTTTTAGCGTGGGATGGTTGGGAAATGAAAGTCCAAGTCTTTTTAAAAAAAGAATTATTATTGTCAGAAATTGAATGCAAAATCAACATTCCCGACATTCAGAACAAAGTTGCTATTGTCCAATGGAATGACATTTCATCCTTAGGGCAAAACCAAGAAATATTAAAAAATATTGTTCAAAGTAACTTAGAACAGACATTCCAACGATATGGAATTAAATTTACAACACAACAAGCCATTGAAGACGAAATACAACAAGAAATCAAAGAAAGTGGAACTATTGCTAGCCCTGAAGAAATTGCATACATTGAGAAAACAAGAGCCAATTATCGCATACATTTAGGAATTCGAGCTCAAGAACAAGAACGAACATGGAAAAGATACACATACCATTATTGGAACACACAAATTTCTATTGAAATATACACACACCGCACAAACCAAAAAATTTTTACAGGTCTCTTTCCACCACCACATGCCAATTATGGTACAAAAATGTATCACAATAATTCAGATAAAAACTACGTACTAGAATCTCTTATTGCGAAAGTTTCTCAATACGCATCCCAAGCTTCTGCAGACTATATCCGCGACCATCGTCCTGTGCCTAGCAACCAATACATTATTTATTTTGCAGAATTTACGGCCCTAGAAAAACAAAAAATCATCAAAGCATTAGAAGCTATGCAATCTAAAAATAGAATCTATCAATTCACAAAAACAATAGGTGGCGGTGGTTCTTTAAAAATTCAACTTACTACACAACAAAAAATCCACACACTACAAGACAACATTCAAACGTATTGTATAGAACAAGGCGTGCATGCTATGCTAGATCCTACACGCCATGAAGATCAAGCACAACATTTCTTTTTTATACCACATTAAAATATGACTTGAAAAATTTATAAAACTCGCTATACTATTCAACATTAAGATAAAATAAAGATAAAATTTTTAATTTTTTATATATTTTTTATAATATAAAAATATATTTATACCTAGTTATAAAATTAAGTATGTTTTTTTTAAATTAAGTATGTTTTTTTTAAACATGAAAGACAGAAAATGAAAAAAGCTTTAATTACAGGAATTACTGGTCAAGATGGATCGTATTTAGCAGAATTTCTTTTAGAAAAAAATTATGAAGTCTATGGGTTGAAACGTCGTAGTTCTTTTTTAAATACTGGTCGAATCCAACATATTTGGGATGATGCCTCTATTGAAAATAACAATTTTCATATTTTATACGGTGACCTAACAGATTCTATGACTCTTTTTCAAATTTTACAAAAAATTCAACCTGATGAAATTTATAACCTTGCTGCACAAAGTCATGTTAAAATTAGTTTTGATACACCAGAATCAACTACTGACATCAATGCACTTGGAACACTTCGTTTATTGGAAGGGATTCGTATTTTAGGACTTACAGAAAAAACAAAATTCTATCAAGCCTCTACCAGCGAACTTTTTGGAAAAGTCCAAGAAATTCCTCAAAAAGAAACAACACCTTTTGCACCACAAAGTCCATATGCTATTGCAAAATTATATGCCTATTGGATTACAGTGAACTATCGAGAAGCATATAATATGTTTGCTACAAACGGAATTCTATTTAACCATGAATCTCCTCGTCGAAAAGAAGCCTTTGTCACTCGAAAAATTACAAAAGCTGTAGCCAATATTTCTTTAGGTAAACAAGAAAAACTTATACTTGGCAACTTAGATTCTAAACGAGATTGGGGGCATGCTAAAGATTATGTAGAAGCTATGTGGCTCATTTTACAACAAGATACACCAGATGATTATGTGATTGCTACTGGTGAAACTCGTACAGTACGAGAATTTACAGACGAAGCATTTAAAGAAGTGGGAATTGACCTACAATGGCAAGGCAGTGGAATAGATGAAAAAGGAATCGACAAGACCACAGGTAAAATCATAGTGGAAGTAAGCCCACAATTTTTCCGTCCTACTGAAGTAGCTTTTCTATTAGGTGATCCTACCAAAGCAAAAACAAAACTTAAATGGGAACGTAAATGTACATTTAAACAACTTGTACAAGAAATGGTTGCCGAAGATTTGCGTATTGCAAAACAATCTTAATAACAATCAAATATTTCATAAAAAAAAGAATAGATGAATGTGTATCATCTATTTTTTTATCTATTCTTTTTTCAAAAATAGAGGCTACAAAAAACTATCATCTAGATATTTTCATTGACGTACTACATAAAATACAATATAATAGATCAACTAAAATCTAATGAATTATACAAAATAGAATTATAGAACAAAAATTTCTCTTAAAGGAGGAATTGCATGAAAAAAGGCTTTCTACTCATATTAGCCTGTTCCATATTATTTACTGGCTGTAGCATACTTTCATGGCCACTTAAATTTTTTACAGAGCTTATGCCCATGTTAATACAATATGCACCTTATGCATTAATGTTTGTGGAAGTGCAAGAAAAAAAAACAGACATTCAACAAGATATAGAAAATTGGAACAAAACAAATAAAAATATAGATATTCAACTTTCACAAGAACTGACAAAACAACACCAATTGCAGTGTAAACAACAATACATTATTGCATTGCCTTTTAATGAAGAAGAAATCAATAAAATTCAAACACAAATCATGCATCAAAAGTCGCATAAAATCGTTCAAATTCTATATACACCGCCTGTTGAAACAACAGAAGAATTAGCTCAAATACTTCAACAAAAACATATAAATATAGTTACCACTAAAAATTACCAAGAGTAATTAATTATACTTTTCATGTTAGCAAACTTTTAGTTTGCATCAGCACTGATGAAATAAAGAGGACATAAACAACATGGAACGAATCGTAGACCAAGTTCTAGCTCAAATGGTGCAAGCAAAAGCATCAGATTTATTCCTATCCACTAACAATTTACCTGCAGTTCGAGTCGATGGTGAAATTCATTTTTTTGGTGAAGAAAATTTAACTTCGCAAACAACGTGTAGAATTTTTGAAGAACTCACTGGTATGGATTATCAAGAATTATTTAGCACAACTTCAGATATGGATATAGCTTATGCTAGTACATTAGGAAGATTTCGTGTCAACATATTCAGACAACATGGAGTTCTTGGTTTTGTATTCCGACATATCCCCTCACATATCCCATCATTAGAACAACTTTGCCTTCCTACCCATATTTTGCAAAAATTAGGTTCTCTTCATAGAGGCCTTGTATTAGTTACAGGTATTACTGGAAGTGGAAAATCTACTACGCTAGCCGCAGTCATTCAATATATTAATCAAACAATGAAACGTCATATTGTCACTATTGAAGACCCTGTGGAATTTGTTTACGAACGCCAATATTCCTTAATCAATCAAAGAGAAATCGGACGTGACTCCAATAACTTTGCACAAGCATTACGGGCAGCAGTTCGTCAAAGCCCTGATGTTATTCTTATCGGAGAAATGCGAGATTCAGAAACAGTAGAAGCAGCACTTCAAGCAGCAGAAACAGGTCACTTAGTATTAAGTACCTTGCATACATTAAATGCCATTCAAACAGTAGAACGAATCTTAGCTTTTTTCCCACCCCATCAACATGCTCTTATTCGTTTACAGATGGCACTTGTTTTAGAAGGCGTAATATCCCAGCGCCTTATCAAACGTTCTGATGGACGCGGAAGAGTACCTGCTGTGGAAATCATGCTGGGTACGCCCACTGTCAAAGAACTCTTAGAGGAAGGGAAAACTCGTTTGCTAGACAAAGCAGTTGCTGAAGGCGGTCATTTTGGATGCCAAACTTTTAATCAATCCCTAGCAAACTTAGTCAAACAAAATTTTGTGACTATGGAGGATGCTCTAAAATATTCAGATAACCCTGATCAACTCAAAATGGTCTTTCGTGGCATTAGCCAAAGCAATCAAACAACCATTCCTGGATTAGGAGGTATGGCTTCTAATTCAGAAACAGAAAGAACTGATGGAATTGAAAAAACACGCATGATGGTTCAAATGCCACCAAGAGCTAGCACAACACAAAAACCACGCCCTCCTTCAGGACGTTATATGTAAAATTCACTCCAATGCAAAAAATATAAAATCTATAACAAACAAGAGCTTTTGAGATTTTCTCTTATTCAATCTCAAAAGCTCTTGTCTGTTATTTTAACTGAACTTTAGTTTTTTAACTGAAAATTTAATTTCTGATAACCTTCCATCACTTGCACATCCCCACTTAAAGGATTAACTTCAATAGAAAGTATTTTTTGATCCTTATTTTGTAAATGAACTACATGACCTCGCACAATTCCATTAGGTGCAAAATAAACTTCAAAAATTCCTCCTGTTTTCTTACGCTCGCCTTCTGCAAGAATATCTTGAAACGTTACACCTTCAGCAAGTTTCCAAGGTTTAAAATGTTCGACTTTCCCATTTTTCATCAACATCAATTGGTACGTATTGTTATCAAGATGATATGATAAAATAGCATCTTCACCATTAATAGTGGCTCGATTATGAGCCAGCATGATAGTAGAGGCAATCTCTCTTGCACAAGCATTGATTCTAGAAGATGGAACTAAGAAATCCATGTTTGTGGTAATCATGCCTAAAAGAGCCCCCATAATGGCAAGAACAATCATAATTTCAATTAAACTAAATCCTTTTTGAGTATACACTTGTCACATCCTTCATAATAGTCAGATAACAATTGTTCTGTATTGTCCTGTTTCATAATTTTTTGTAGAATATTTTGTTTTTTTTCATTTTGTTGTAAACATTTTTCCACTACGTGGAATGCGTCCCAACTAGGAAGACAAATAACTCCGTTATCATCTCCAAATATCCAATCTCCAGGATGTATAGTGACGTTGCCTATTTGAATGGGTATATTGATTTGTGCCATGCCTTCTTTATTTGTTGTCATAGCATGAATAGAGGTCATATAGCAAGGGAAATTTTTTGAGCGACTGTGGTTCACTTCAGTCATAGAACCATAAATAATAGCAGCTGTAATATTTTGTTTAATTGCAATTTCTGTAGCAATTGCACCCCACACAGCTGGTCCTGAACCACCAGCATCAATCAATACAATCGATTTTTCTGGTATATGAAGCAATGCTTGTTCCACTGTTTTATGGTCACCTGGCCATACTTTAATAGTATATGCTTTACCAGCAATTCTGGTAAATCTAAGAAGTGGATATACCTTTTCTAAATATATTGGTTTTTCATACACTTCACTAATTTGTGTGGGCGTGATTTGATTTAATTTGTTCTGTAATGTTTGTTCGTGAAATGTTTTCCAATCTCGAATAAAATCTGCTTCCTTTTCTAAAGGTTTTAACAATGTTTTTATATTTTGAACTGTTTCTTTTGCTGTTCGAAAATTACTCTCATGAAAAAGAAGGTTAATTTGTTGTGCACCTAATGTAAAAATTTGCGACATTTCTTGTTCGTCGGCAAGATGGTGCATAATAATAGGAGTATTAGTATGTGATGTGATTTGCTGAAGCAAAATTTCTATGTTGGATTGTGAGGAATCACCTTCTAATATAATTTTATCTGTTTGATTTGCCAAGTGTATTTGTTGCACCAAAAGGTCATGATTACAACCTCGAAAGTCTAAAATTGTCTCCAAGTTATACTGTTTTGCTAATTGCAGGCTAGTTTGTAAATGTTCTGGAGAAATTGCTGCAGAAATAGTAATCGAATGAGCACCAGCTTTTGCTATGGCTTCCCATTCTTGTTCTTCTGGTTGAAGAGATTTAGCATCAACGATGAACGACATATCAGGAAATCGTTCACGGAAAAACTTGATGCAGTGTAATCCCACATTTTTCAATAGTAGATTGCTAATTTCTAAAAAATCAACTTCACCAACAACACATTGTTCTGCACAAAAAAGAGCGTTTTCTAGGTGAAATACATGAATTGTGGCACTTATTTTATATGGCATAGTAGATTCTCCCTAGTTTTCTCTCTATGTGACATATTCTCTATGTGATATAAAATAAAAATATATCACATAGAGAGATAAACTTTTATTGTCGTAATTGTTTACCGCAAACTTTGCAAATATTTTTTTCTCTAGCACATTGATCACAATATTTAAAGGAGATGCTTGCTGTAGGATTTTGACATTTTTGACATTCCCCCATCATCATAGCAAACATTTGATTTTGACATTCATTACACATAGTTGGTTGTTCCTCGATAGGTTTTTGTGGTACTGTTTCTGGTTCTTGGGGAGTCTTTTCTACATCTTGTATTGGTTCTGTCTCTGATATTGGTGCTATTTCTTCAGGAGTTGGTTTTAGTTCTGGCTCTATTTCTGGTTGAATTTCCGATTTATTCACTAAAATATTCCTAAGTGCTGCCACAACTTGATTTGTCTGGTCTTTTAAGTAGAAAGACATACTTTTCCCTTGGTTCATATAAATTCCTTGAACCCAATGGTCGACTGCTATTTCTAACATAAAAGCTCGATTGTCTACGAAAAAGAAGAAAAGTCTCCCTTGAATTTCAGGTAGACAACGACATTCAGGATGAGAAAGTGCTGTCATGCTAGACAGAAGTACCCATAATTTTTTACCTTCTTCTTTTGGAAGCTCTTTATATATATCCCCTTCCACCCATAAAATAGTTTGAACTTCTTGCGGTGCAATATTTTCTACTGTATCTTTCCAAAACATAGAGTTATTCCCTTGTGATTGCAAAGAAAGTAAACTAAAAAATAAAAAAAATAGGAGTGTTTTTTTCATAAGGATTCTCCTTAATAATTATATTGTAAAATAAATCATACTCTCTAATAATATATTGTATAATACATTATACTCTTTAATAATTATATTATACAATACATCATACTCTCTAATAATATATTGTATAATATATCATATTCTTTAATAATAAATCATATAGATATATTGTATAATGCATCATATTCTTTAATAATATAATGTATTATACAATATATCTATATGATTTATTGAAAAAAAATTATTTTCTATATACAATTCCTAGTAAAACAATTCCTAATATTCCTGTAACTATTGTTCCTAGCCATGCTCCAAGCCAAGGACTTAAAATATAATTGTCTGTCAAACTTTCTCCTAACATTTGAAGAGGATAATATATAAGCATCACAGGTAAAGCACTAACTCCAAAAGCAAAAAGTCGATTGCTATGATGAATCAACAATCCTAAAGACGAACCTAAAAATACTACGAGTAAGGGTGCCAATCCCATAGCAATTCGATTATGCCATCTCCATTGATGGTCATTCCATACAGTACAAGAATACTTTATGTTATCTATCAAAGATTCTTTCTCAATAAATTTTTCAAACTTCTTTTTGGGTGATGATTTGTCAGCATAATACATTTTAAAATACTTTTTCAATACATCATTATTTCTTTCCAAAAAATCTTCCCAATGACCATCTTCTTCTTGCTCAATTTCTTGTAATAGAACACGTAATTTAGGGATAAATTCCTTCCATGTATCCATCCATACCATTAAATCATGAAAACTTTTATATTTGACTTTCATCACATCCTTTTTTTGTTTACTATCTAAAGGGATAGGTAATGTAAACTCTTGAAATGTGAAACGATTTTCCTTATTTTCATCCCTGATAGAATTCGAAAAGTGAGTGATGATACCATCTTTTAAATGGAATGTGAGCAAAGAGCGTCTTTTATCATACGTTAATCTTCCAGAAGTTGCCAGTATTTCATTTTGAATTTTCTTATTATCTAAATGATGAATGATGAGATTTTGAAAAAAACCATTTTCCAAACTTTTATATCGTATCAATAAATTAGGAATATACGTAATGCTTGTTTCTTGACTAGAAAAAGTAGCATTTAGTAAAACTTCAATGGCTTTATATTTTAATTCTGATTGTTTTCTGGATGCCAAAGGCATAAGTTCGGCATTCAAATAAAAGCAAATAATACATAAAAAACCACCAATACAAAATGCAGATTGAAAAATTTTTTTTGAATGAATTCCTGCTACTCGAAGGATCAAAAATTCTCGTTCTTGTGCCATTCTTCCGTAAAATAAAGTAGTTGTTGCTAACATAGACATAGGAATTGTAAATGCAAGTGCATTTCCCATCATCAAAGGCGAAAGAACAATAATATCTAAAAAAGTGATATAAGTACTATACTTACGAATCATTTGCAAAGAACCAACAAGAAAAAATATGCCTGTAAGAATAATCACGGTCATCAAAAATGATTTTAATAATTCTTTAAAAGTATATCGTTGTAATATGTTATAAAACACTATAATAAACCTTTAATCAAAAGAAATGACTATTATTTTGTACGTGAAGATGGTTTAAAGCTTTTGCAACAACGAAATCCATATATACCTTTTTTTGTATCAGGATAATCAAAATTTCTATAAACAGTGTTTGTAAATTCTTCAAATGTAAACCAAGAGCCGCCTTTGAGTACACGATACATTTTTTTATTGTCATACCAACTTCTTGTCCACTCCCAAACATTGCCAGAAAAATCATAACAATCATATTCTGTACGCCCCGCATAATAATGTCCCACAGGAGTTGTATCGCCATTTCCTTCTTCCCTACAATTACAATGTTTTGCTTCATACTGATTGCCCCAAGGCCATAATGAATCATTCGAACTTTGTGCTGCATTCTCCCATTCCATCTCTGTAGGAATACGTTTTCCACGCCATTTAGCATAAGCTTGTGCCTCTATCATAGTAACCCAAACAACAGGATGATTTGCTTTTCCCACAGGATACATATCTCCTAACCAATGTTGTGGTGCTGGTGAATTAGTAGCTTGCACAAATTCTAAGTATTGAGCATTTGTCACGGGATATTTATCAATAAAATAAGGTTTTAAAACATATTCTTTACTAGAAGCATCATGATATTTTGTACTTTTAGGAATAAAAACCATATGATTAGGTCGTTCTAGTTCTACAAGTTCATCAAAAACAAGTTTATACCATCTTGTTTCTGGGAAAAGTTCATATATTTTCCAAAATCGAGCTTTACCTTCCTCAATTTTGTCATTGTCTAAAAGAAACCGTCCCCATTTATAAAGTATTTCTGATACTTCTTCACTAGCAGAATCCCATTCTGCTGCACAAAGCTCTTTAAAAACGGTTTCAAACCAAGCTTCTTTCTTTTCATAATCCTGAATATTTTGTATTGTGTCAATTTCCACTTTCAGACCAGCTAACAAATCTTGTGCATCTCTGACAGCTTTTTTACGGCGAGAACTAGAAGAAGAGGCAGGAGGCAGAGGAGGGATAATTTCCTCTGCAAAAGATTGAATTTCAGAAGTAGAAGTAGCATTTATTTCTACATTTTGATTATTTTGCGTTTCAAAATTTTCTTTTATTTGTTGAAGACAATCATTTTGTTGCTCTATATTATCCTTGATTTCTTCTGGAGAAACATCTTTCTCCTTATCTATTTTAAAAACAGTTTCTATACTAGGAATATCTCCAATTTTCTCTGCAATTGGGATCTTCCTTTCTTTTGCATCATGCTTCCCTATCTTTATAGTACGTTGTGTATCAGAAGGAGTTACTAATTCATTAATAGTATGGACTTCTGTTTCCACTACTCCCTCTGCCATTTTTCGTATGACGGTGATTGTTTTTTTTTTTGTACATTCTCTTTGTCTGCGTCAGAAGAAGCATTTGTTTTTACTTCTGGGAGAATATCTGTCTTTCCTCTAAGTTTATTCCTAGCACGAATTGCCCAAGAACTTCCTGGAAATACTTCTATCAAGGCTTGCAACTGTTTTTTTGCATTTTCCACTTTACCTTGCATCAACAGTTCCATAGCAAATTCATACTGCTTTTCTGCTGAAGATTCTCTATCTACAATTTCTGTGGCAAAAAAATTAACAGGTTCCTGTTTTTCTTCATGCTCCATATCTATTTCAGAAGTGCCACTATCCACTTTATCATTACGAGAAAATAATTTACCAAACATACCTTTAATAGTATTTAAAGGTCCTTTAGAATAAAATACAGATGTTTTATCTTCTACTTCATACAGTTTAGTACCTTCATTCAAATGATTTATAAGACGATCAATATCGCGAAGTAAAGAAGTAGCATCATAGCGATTTTTAGGATCCTTTGCTAACATCTTATTGACCAAATCCCCCAACGCTTTAGGCAAATCTGGATTAATTTGGGAAACTAGAGGAGGCGTTTCTTTAATATTGACAAATAAATAGCCTACCGTTGTTTCCACATTAAAAGGTTCATGCCCTGTGAGCATTTCAAAAGCAACAATCCCCAAACTAAAAATATCAGCTTTCCCATCAATATTTTGCGTTTTGATCTGTTCTGGGGACATATATTTAAATGTTCCTAAAAGTTGCCCTGTCATCGTAATTTGATGATCTGTAGGAACACGAGCAATTCCAAAATCAGCAATTTTAGCAATAATTTCTTTATTTGAATCACGAGACAATAAAATATTACTAGGTTTTATATCTCTATGAACAATATTATTTTCATGTGCATATTTCAAACCTAATGTCACTTGCTTCAAAATACTCAACGCTTCAGGAACGGGAATAATTCCCATTTTTTCTATTCGTTTCGAAAGAGTTCCTCCCTCTAACAATTCCATAAAAAAATAAGGTCGTCCTTCAAACTTTCCAGTTTCAAAAACACGAATAATATTGGGATGACGCAATGCATGGGCACTTTCAAACTCTCTATTAAAACGTTCAAAGCCCGCTTGTTGTTTCATAATCTTCAACGCACGTGGTCGTTTTTTCTTGCTCTCTACTTTGTAGACATCAGCCATACCACCTTCGCCTAAATGTTCTACAATTTCATAATTACCAATTTTTTTATGCAGTAATGATAAAGCTTCATCATCAACATCTACACTATCCCTAGATACAAAACTTCTTTCAACATTAATAGAACTTGCAATATGTTGAGATGATACTAATTCAGAATCACATTTAGGACACTTATACGTTTTATCACGTTGGTATCGTTTAATATTATATTTTGTTTCACATTGAGAGCAACGGAGAATTTTTTTACCTTGTAATTCTAAAACAACTTGAGCTTGGCGAAGTGCTACATATTTTTTTTCAATAAGAATTTGCCCAATCCTCATATGCTTTCCTTCTCGTTTAAAACGAGCTTGAATATCTAGGCATTCTCTAATTTGAAGTTCTGTTGCAAATCCTCTTTCAATACATAATTCACCAAACCTTTTATCTGTTTTTGACTCGACTTTTTTCTGCAAAGTGGAGGGAGCCTTTGCACTAATTGCATCTAAATTACTTGCATTGATGTAACCTTTTTCAACCATGAGTCCCCATAGATTACTAGGATTGGGGCTTTGCTTTTGAATTTCCAAACATTCTTCGACTTGAGCTTTTGAAAGGAGTTTTCCTTCAGCAGCAATGGATTGGAAAAAAAGTTCTTCTTCTGATTGCATCTTTTATATCCTGTACTGTGTCAAGTTGTATGTTTATCTGATCCATATGAATTTTTCATAACATCCAGAATAAAATTCATTTTTTCTACTTTGTAACTATATTATTGTATTTTAACAAAAAAGTCAAGTGAGTAGATATTGAAAAATTTGTAATTTTTCTTGTTATATCTTTTTTTTTATAGTATAATTTATATTGTTAAAAATATAGTATTTCTATATTTGCTCTTTTAAGGATTATTTTTTATGAAACGTGCATTTTTATTTTTAGTATTTATCGCCTTGATTTGTGCAAGTGCAAATGAAGTTTTTTTACTCAAAGATGGCGATAGAATTAGTGGAACTTTTCAAAATTTTGAAGAAGATCATGTTATTGTAGAAACAAAGTATCTCGGTGAAGTCAAAATTCCTTGGGAGAATATTGTAAGTATCCAAAGCTCACGCAACCTCTATTATCGTTTAGAAAACGGCAACATCGTTGCAGCTAGTCAAACTACTGGTAGCGGCGATGGACAATTTGGAATCCAATCACCTATAGCCGGAAACTTTGTTGTAAATAGAAATCAAGTTCTTATGGTTGGCCTTACGGAAGAATCTGTCAATCCAGACTTTATTCAAGTCCAAAAAGAACTAAAAGAAAAAGAAGAAGCACTCGCTAATGCCACAGAAATTGGTAGAGTATGGTCTGGCTATATACAAGCCAATTTTAGCGGTTCTACAGGCAATACTGATGAAGCTATCCTCAATGGTATTGGTCATGTAGAAAGAGCTGGCAAACACGACAAATTCACAGCTCAACTCGAAGGCAGATATGGAAAAACAGATGGTGAAATATCTCACCAAGAAATTTCTGGTTTTCTAAGAGAAAATGTTAATATCACAGAAAGACTCTACATTTATGGTCGCCTAGAAGCCAAATATGATAAAGTCAAAGAAATTAATATTCAATTTGTTGGTGAACTTGGTCTAGGAGTTCATATCATTTGCGAAAACGATTTTCATATGTTTGAAGGTGATAAAATAACCTTAGACTGGGACTTAGGTGTTACCTATACAGCCACAGATTATCGTCATGCTGATGATAGCAACTCTGTAGGAATGGTCACACGTTTACTTTACAACCACATATTCCCTAACGGCTGGAAATTATATGCTGCAGGTGCATATATCCAAGACTTCGAAGAACCAGAACACGTTAAAAACGCTGAATGGTACGATGGTTATCGTCTCAAAGCAGAAGTTATGTTAGAAATTCCTATTACAGATATTCTTTCATTTACAGCTAGCATCAAAGACGAATACAACAGTGAACCAGCTCCTGGCATAGAACGTAATGATTTTTACTGGCTCTTAGGTTTAAAACTCTCTTTATAAAGAGTTATCTATCAAAAATAAAGAATTATCTATCAAAAAACAGACGCATTGGATCAAATATTTAATGTATCTGTTTTTTGATATCCTATAAAAAAATAAGAAAAAACTTGCATTTTAGAAAATAAAATGTTATTTTCTATATATATACAAGCAAAAAAATCATTGAACAAATATTTTTTTAAAGATAACTAGCAAATTACTGCAAGTTTTAGATATAGTTGGGAGCAAAAGCTCTAATTTTTATTTATAAAGCTCTAATAAAGGTATTAGAGTGATCTATAAAAATAAGGTAAAAGATTTTATGGCAAGAGTATGTGAATTTTGCGGGAAAAGAACAAGTGCTGGTAGAAGCATTTCCCGACGCGGTTTAGCAAAAAGAAAAGGTGGTGTAGGTAAAAAAGTTACAGGCATCACAAAAAGAACTTTTAAACCTAATATTCAAAAAATTCGTATTCAAGACGAATATGGTGTACGTCGAGTAAAAATTTGTACCCAATGCATGAGACTCGACCTTATAACAAAACCATCTATCAAACAAACAGAAGCAAAAGCCTAAGTGCAATTCATAACAAAAGATGAAAATTGCTCATAAAAGGCAAAAGGGAGTAGATATATACCTACTCCCTTTTTTTTTTAAAACTCATTTCTACTAACAGGGGTTTGTTTCCAAACATGATACGTAGTATCTTGTAAACAGATACGATTCACACCTTCTTGAATATGAAAATTTTTATGCAAATACTCTAATAAAACACGCGGTTCCATATTATGAACAATTTGTATCAACATACGTACAAATCGAATGTGGGGCGTGCATCTATCTAAATAATACAAACCAATATGAAAAGCAATTTCCTTTAACATCAAAAGCGATGGTGACAAAACTTCTTCTTCAGGCGGTTGGTAAATTTCTTCTTCTTCGTTTTCTTCATCGCTCCAAATAGGTTGCAACGTTTGGTTCGTGGAAAGCAAATGGATAATTTTCTCAGAGTTTTCCACTTGCATAGAAAAAAAACTCTTTTGATCTTGCAATTCCTGTTTCCAAGATTTCATTTCTTGCAACAAATCACTTTGTTCATACAAAAAACTTTCCAAACGATCCATTGCATTTTCCAACATATCTAAACGATTTGTAATAGGTGCAAGAGTAGAATCTTCTTGAACTTGCCAAGTTGGATTGCATTCTGCCACTGATGCATTTTGAATGTATTCATGTTCTGGCGACATAAACACCTGCCAATCCACATCAGGACGACGCAATAAAGGGAAAACCTCACGCTCTAAAGCATTTTTCAACCTTTCAGCCCATTCTGTCTTTTTTTGACGCAATAAACGATAAATACCACTTTCATAAAACAAGTACAGATCATGGCATCTTTCCAATGGAATCATGCTTGGGAATTGCTGTACTATACTTTGATGAAACCTAGAACCATAAGGAATCAGATGCAATTCAGGAATATATCCATATCTTTGAAAAAAAATGTCTTCTATAGACTCTACATGCAATAAATTAGCAAGGTCAGTAGATAAAATACTAGGTCGACCTTTATATAAAAAAATAATCAACGATGTATTCAAAAACAAACTGTCTACTTGTTTAAAATACACAGTATTCACTGGGAATTGATGAAATTCTATAAAAACCTCAGAAATCAACCAAGTTCCCATCTTTAAAATAGACTCAGAACAAAACTTACTCAATAAATACGCAAGACCAGTTTCTGTTAAAAACGTAATGCTTCTGCAATATTTATAACCAGAAATATTTTGCTCCTGCAAATACATTTTCAACTCAACTAATAATTCGTTTCGATACGTTACATAATGAATAAAAGGAAAAGCCATGTTGTCTTGAAATAAAGGACAAGAAAAACGATATCCACAAAGCATTTTAAAATCTTTTTCCAATACAAGTGCTTCACCTGTATTACATTGACGAAAAACACGAATCTGCTTTCCTGTAGGTGCATGAGAATAAAATCCACAAAAAGAAAGGTCTAACATAACACACCTCCTAACATATATAAAAACAATAAAATACACATTTCTACACTTTCTACTCTATTTGTATTCTACAACTGCTTTAGACAGGTAGAATTCAAAGAACAAAACATACTTTAACTCTATTCTACAACTGCTTTGGACAGGTAGAATCAAACGAAATAGACTCTATTTGTATTTTACAACTACTTTGGACAGGTAGAATTCAAAGAACAAAACATACTTTAACTCTATTCTACAACTGCTTTGGACAGGTAAAATTTAAACAAAAATAATACATACTTTGAGTATATCGCTAACTCAGACAGGTAAAATTTAAACAAAGTCAAACCTTATTTATATTCTACAACTGCTTTGGACAGGTAAAATTTAAACAAAAATAATACATACTTTGAGTATATCGCTAACTCAGACAGGTAAAATTTAAACAAAAATAATACATACTTTGAGTATATCGCTAACTCAGACAGGTAAAATTTAAACAAAGTCAAACCTTATTTATATTCTACAACTGTCTAAGACAGGTAGAAAATGTGTATTTTTATTGTTTTTTTTAGACTCATGGTTTATAATAGAGAGAAATTTTTAGGAAGGAGTTTTCATGGAACCAGTAGAAAACGTTTCAGAATTAACTATAGCAATTGCCCAACATAAAATTAAAAATTTATTTCATTACTTACCAGCTGATGACTACTTATCTGGTTTTCAAAAATGGTTTGAAGATCGATTAACAGATTGGGGGAAAACTGCCATAAGAATTGGACTTGTTGGAATCACTTCAGCAGGTAAATCTACATTCATCAATGCTATGGCAGGCGAAGATATTCTACCACGAGGAGCCCAACCAACTTCTGGTGTATTAGTAATTTGTCGCCGGAGTCAAGAAAGAAACTTAAGCATTCTCTTCAAAAACAACACAAAATACGATTTTTCAGGTGAAGACTGCAACGCCACATGGTTAGCAAGATACGCAGATGAAAAAGAAAATCCAAACAATGAACAAAATGTCAAAGAAATACAACTAGAATTACCAAACCTCATGATCCCAGATCGATATGACCTCATTGATTCTCCAGGGCTAGACGCTTTTGGATTAGAAGGTCACGAAGAACTTACATTGCGTACATTAATTCCTTTAGTAGATATCGTCTTATTTTTAACTACTACAAAATCAACTAGTGATAGAGAAAACCTGCGAGCCTTAGGAAAAATCTGTAAAGAAGCAAAACCTGCTATTGTAGTGCAAACCCATAAAGATTCCATAGAGCCAAGATATAGTCAGGGAGGAAAAATCATAGAAACAGTGGAACAAGTTCTAGAAAAACACAAACAAAGAGTAGCTCAATTACTAGAACAAACCACAACTTTACAAAAAGCTCCTATTATCCAAGTCTCTTCCATTGAAGCACTCAACGCACGACAAAATAACCCTGATGTCAGTGTATACCAACTACCAGAATGGGAAGAAAGTGGCTTTATGCAAATCGAAGAAGCTTTAGGGCAACTACAAGACAATTTAGCAGAACAAATCTCTGCTCGAAGAATGAAACTACTACAACGAGAAGTCCAAAAGCTTATGGAAAAAGTGCGTGCAGACTATAACATGGCTCGTGGCATTGTCGAAGAATCTGAAAATTACAAAGCTCGTCAAATTGCTGAATTAGATGAACTTCAAAATTCTATCCCTACAGAAGAATCAGAAAACTTTCCCGATGCACAACAACTCCATGATAACGTCAGAAAAATCAAAGCATACTTTACTATAGAATGCGAAAATCGTGCAGAAAACGAATTAGAAACATTAAACTTAGAAGTCCGCGACAAAATTCGTGCCCTAGAAAATAAATTCTTTGAACAATCTGACTTATTAGAAGCTCACTTGCAAAAAATCGCAGAAAAACTATCTATAGACTTAGAAGATGTAAAAATTGAAATACAAGAGCACCCCACATTACCACAACTACAAAGATACGAAAAAATGGTCGAAGTAGAATTAATCGAGCAAGTTGGCATGGTAGGCACTGCCAAAAGAATGTTTGGAAAAATTCTCAACAAAGAAAATTGGGGATATCGAGAAAAAAACATCAGCCGCACATTTACAGATAGAGAAGCATTAAAAGAAGACCTATCAGATTACCATGCGATCTACTCTTTACGATTAAACAACTACATTAAAAGTTGGCGTCTCTACTGGATCAACAGTGTAGCTATGATTTTAAATACAATCGCACAAAAAAAAGATGACTTAGTTTCCATACCAGCTGAAGCAGATCCTGAAAAATATCGCCTCTTTCTTTCCAAAGTACGAGCCATTAAAGAATGGTTTGACGAAATGGATAAAAAAACTTGTTCCAACGACCTAAACATCCAAGTAACAGCCAGAAAAAAAACAGCGATGGTACAATTCACTCAAAATACAAAAAACATGCTAGAACTATTTTTACCATTACTGCAAGCATCACGTTCCTTAAACTTTATGAAAAAAACACATCGTTTCATAAATGTAGTCCAAAAAATAACAGACAACCCTCATCCTATTGTCTTAATATCTACACCTTTTACACAAGAAATCAGTGACTACATGATCATTTTATGCGATTTACCTGAAATCCCAGAAGAAACATTCACCACTCGCCCCGTTCTATTTTCTCTACAAAAATATGATTGGCTAGATGCAGAAGAAATTCCAGAACGTGAGAAAACAAAATGGTTTTTAGAAAAAATGGATCTCCTATTCGTTCATGATAACTACTTAGAAAACGAAGAAGGTCTAAACCACTTTCAAACTTTAATAGACCATGCAGACGTTATTTTTCGAGTCGTAGACCTACATCAAATTGGACATGAACTCAAACGCCTAGATCGTTTACCATGTCAAGAAATTTTAAATAATGCCAAAGAAAAAATAGGATACATAGGCATGGGTGCACAACGTCTTTTAAAAAGCCAACAAACAGTCGACATATACAAATCCTATATTGCTTTACAAAAAAAACCAGGATATGGTTTACGCCCCGTAGTTCTCGGTGATGCAGAAGACCTTTTAAACTCCTTACTATGGCTATCACATGAACTCCAAGAGAGTGCCTCTGTATCTGATGAACTAAAAGCTATGGAAATACTCAATAGAACACAAAGTCCATTCATTCGAGGTCAAGAACGATTCATCCGCCACTACTTTCACGACGTCAAAGAATTAAAAAAACAAATGGCATTCATTGAAAATTTTTAACAATATAAATTAATTTTATTAAAGGAAAAAAAATGTTTTATATAGGCTGCCATCTTTCTTTTAGCAATGGTTACTACGCGATGGGTTTAGATGCCTTAAAAATTGGAGCTAACGTCTTTCAATACTTCTCTCGAAACCCTAGAGGAGGCAAAGCAAAACAAATCAACCTAGAAGACATAGAAAAATTAAAAACACTGATGAAAGAACAAAATTTTGGAAAAATTCTAGTACATGCCCCCTATACATTAAACCCTTGTTCCAATACAACAAGAAACAGAACATTCGCTAGAGAAATCATGGCAGATGATCTAGAAAGATTAGAATATATTCCGCACCAATACTACAACTTTCATCCTGGTAGTCACGTAGGACAAGGAGCAGAAATAGGAATTCAACTCATTGCAGATATGCTAAACGCTGTATTAAAAGAAGAGCAAACAACTACAGTCCTTTTAGAAACCATGGCAGGAAAAGGAAGTGAAATTGGACGTTCCTTTGAAGAACTAGCACAAATCATTGAAAAAGTAGACTTACAAGAAAAACTTGGCATATGCCTAGACACATGCCACATTTCTGATGCAGGGTATGACATTATTAATAACTTCGACAATGTTTTAGAAGAATTTGACAAAATTCTAAACCTCTCTCGCCTAAAAGCCATTCATCTCAACGATTCTCTCAACGAAATGGGAAGTAAAAAAGATCGACATGCACTCATAGGGCAAGGCAAACTAGGACTTTCTACCATTATTAATGTCATCAACCATCCTAAATGTAAACACCTTCCTTTTTATCTAGAAACTCCTAACGACACCTTAGAAGGATATAAAAACGAAATCGAACTTCTTAAACAAAAACGAAATTAACATTCTTCAACAAACCTACTAAACAAACCATAAACATATCAACAAAAAAAAAATGTGTCTGATATATAAAAATATATCAGACACATTTTTTTATCCTAAGGCAATTTTTAAATGTTTACTTTGGGGAGTTAGTTTGCTCGGGGTAAGTAAAATTACTCGGGGGAGTTAAAGTTGCTCTGGAGGAAAAAAGTTGCTTTATCTTCTCCATCTTCTATGGCGATTTCTACTGCTCTAACTGCCTTGTCTAAAATAAATTTGCTTTCGTTTCTTAGACTTTCACTTTCTATAAGCAATCTGCTTATTTTTTCCTGTTTTTCTTTTTCTATAATTGGAATTATAACATTTTCTATTTCGCTTATCTTCCAATGATTGATTATAGAACCTCCAGCGTCTTTTTCAGCTTGCATTTTTACAGCGATGGAATTTAACACCAATGTTAAATAGTCTGGTAATATATTTTTGTCCTTAATATTAAGATGTAGAATTGCGGATGATGTAATAATATTTTTTGCTTCGCTCATCTTGTATGCTATCCCGACAGAGCCGTCTTTAGATAAAAGTATAGTATCCTTTTTAGGAGTAATCGTATCCTTAAATTCCCTTTCAGACAAAAATATGCTCGGCTCAGATAAACCAAATTTCGATAAATCTTGTACCCTTACAAAAGGTATTCCCTCTGTTTGATAATGATCACTCCCAGGTTCGATGGACTTTTTAATTCTAACAAGGTTTGACAGCTTATCTGTTTTGTTTTTAGATAATTCATAAAACAATCGATCGTATTTTTCTTGGTAGTATTCGCTATCAAGTCTACCACTAATTGCAAAAGTATCTTTTAAGTTTTTAACGGTATAATTAACAGATTTCAGCTCATCAAACAAGCCGATTTCTTCGTACAGCCTAAATATCGAAAGTCTGTTATAATAGATTGCTTGTTCTTTATAATATGTAACTAGGGTCTGTATATCTGTCTGTCTGTCTGTCTGTCTGTCTGTCTTTCTAGCAAATTTCGTGCCATTTCTTCATCTTTTTCAATAGCTATTTCAACTGCTTTTGTAGAAATTTTTAATAGCTCTTTTGCCTTTTTTGAATATTCTATACTTTGTTTGATATAGCTTGCGATTTCATCTTGAACACCATCTCTCAAGATAGGAATTTGAATTTTTAAAATATCCTTAGCGGAAATATTTGCTTGCACACCACCTGTCTGTATCCGTTCTAATTGATTTTTACCAATTAGACTATCAATTATCAACGATAAAACAATAGGCAATATGTTTTTAGATTTTATCTTCATAATCCTTTGATTTACAACAGCTACCAGATTGTCTTGTATCATACAGCTATTACCTATTGTCCCCGACATAGATACTAAAATATCATTTTTTTTAACAATATTCTCAATACTTAAATTTAGGTCTTTCTTTGGTATGAAACTCGCATTGGAAATATCAAGATTAAAATTATTTATATTTGATATTTTTATCAACGGAATACCATCTGCATCAATAAAGCTATCACTTGAATATGGATATCCTGTTGTATAGCTATCTACAAAATTTTCAAGTTCTACACAACCATAATTAATAAGCCTATTCATAATTTCATCATACTTAACTTGATAGTATTCGCTGTCAAGTCTGCCTGTCTTTAGAAAACTTTCTTTTAGGCTTTTTATGGAGACTTTTTCGTTTGACGGATTGAAGTTTTCAAGTCCAAGCTCTGCAATAAGTAAATTTTCTGCTTGTGTATAAAGTTTTTTTGAATTATTTAATTTACAATGGGCATTTTTTACTATCTCTTCAACGCTTGATTGAAAATTTCGAGAAAAAATTGGTACTTGTATTTTTTTAACTTGATTTAATAATAAATTTGGTTGAACATTGCTAATTATTAATCGAGTTGTTTGCATTTTACCATATTTACAATTAAGAAAAGTGGATATGTAATATGGAGATACAATTTCCAATTTTAAATTAATATTTGCTATTGCTTGATTCGAATTAGTATTAGCAGGTAAATTATTTGCCACAACTGCATTTCCAATTGTTCCTGCAATCGTTAATAAAACTTGATTTTCTTTTACCAATGACTTCCACAATAAAGTATGACTTAAATTTGAATCGATTAATTTAACATTTTCTAAATCTATAATATTTTCTTTAATATTCCCAACATTTAAGAACGGCACTCCTTCTGTTTTATATTCTATATAATTACAAAGAGAATAAGCACCAAAATTTATTATGGAATCTGATACTTTCATTAAATTTACAGATTCTAAATCTACAAGAATCTTATCTAATTGAAGATACTTTTTCTTAAAATATTCAGCATCAAATCTGAAATTTGTTTCCTCTTTTTTGATCTCTTTTAAAGTTAAGACACTTATTTCCAGCCCGTTTAATAGTTTTTCGTATTGATCTCTATTAAACGGGCTATTTAAAAAAAACTTAAGTTCTCCTTTTTGGCAAATTCTATAAATGCCTCTGCTATTCCATCCTCTGTTACGTCATCGTGATTAAATAAATCGTGCTTTACTATTAAATGACCGTGTGTGTCAAGAACAGGTAAACCTTCATCATCTTTTACATAAATCTTATCTCCTGAATTATCCTTGCTTGGCTCTTGCATAGTTGCAAAAAATATAGGATAATCCTCTTTTTTAGGGCAAAGATCATCGTCCCATTTTTGTACAAATAAAACGCTTGTTTTTGTCCCTGTATGCGGTTTAAATACATTTCCGTGTAAACCTACCACGGCAAGTATTCTGCAATGCTCTGTTATAAAATCTCTAATGTATTTATCTGATGAGTTGTTAAATCTTCCTTGTGGAAGCACGATTGCCATTCTTCCGCCCGGTTTTAGAAAATTAAGGTTTCTCTCTATGAATAAAATATCTCTACCTACTTTAGATTGATATTTTCCTCTAGGATTTTTTCCAAGTTCGTATTTAGCAATAACCCTTGATTCTTTTATATCTCCTGCAAACGGAGGATTAGCCATAAGAATATCAAAATTAAAGGAATAATCGCTGTTTTTCCTTTTCCTTAATCTTTTAAGTTTTTTCCATCCCTCATTATAGGTGTCTATCCAATCTTCTGTCTTTGTTGTATCTTCCCACCTCTCATAATCTAAAGTATTTAGGTGGAGTATATTAGTCTGACCATCGCCAGCAATTAAATTGAGTGTCCTTGCTACCCTTACTGCCTTTTCATCAAAATCTATGGCAAATACATTGTTATTGACATAATCAGTACATTCTGCAGGCTTTTCTTGGCTTGTGAAAAGATGGCTTTGATCGATATTTCTTTCCTGTAATATCTGTTTCCACACATAAAAAATTGTATGAACAGGAAAACCGCAAGAGCCGCTCGCTGTATCTATCATCGTTTCATCAGCCTTGGGATTCAGCATTTTCACGCACATATCTATGACATATCTCGGTGTAAAATACTGTCCTTTTTCGCCTTTAGATGATTTGCTCATTAAATATTCAAAAGCGTCATCAACTACATCAAGGTTTGAATTAAATAATTTTACATCTTGAAGCGAAGATATACAAATAGATAAATGAGATGGACTAAGTGAAATTTTAGCATCTTCTGAAAAAACTCCGCCCCATTTACTCTTTGCCTTATCAAATAGGTCTTGTATTTTATCTTTTAATTCGCTTTCTGTATCGCCATAATTTCTAAATTCAAGGTGTCTTGATGTATTTCTTCCGCTTTCCATTTCATCATACAGCTTTGTAAAAATCAGCTTGAACACTTCTTCAAATACATCAACACCTGCATTGGCTAAAACTTCATCTTCCATTTCTAAGATAAGGTCTTTTAAGCTCTTTTTCTCTGTGATTAGCTTGTCTTTAGCCACAAGGTCATCTATTGTCCAACGCTCACTTAAAATATCCGACAGTTTTTCATAAAATGTCGGAATATTTGGTAAATCTTCAAAAAAATTAGGGTCTTTTCTATGATAAAAAGAGATTTGACCGCCGTTTGTCCATATGCCAATGGGTGCTCCTGTTGCATTGCAATAACTCTTTAGCTGTTCTTTACCGTCTTTTAATTTCGGCTTTTTCAACTCCACAATGATGTACGGACTTGTAGTTGCAATCTTGTCAAAGACAACAATGTCCGCTCTTTTCTTTTCTCTTCCGAAAGATACGCTATACTCAAGCTCCATCTTATCTTTCGGGTAACTGTATGTGTTTATGAGTTTATTTATATACAGCTGACGAATCAGCTCCTCATCAGTTAGTTTTATGTCTTTATCTCTTATTTGGCATTTTACATAATAGACATCTTCGCCCTTTTTATTAGGCTTTGAAAAAATCAACTGTTCGACTTTATCAATTTCTTCTTGATTGAATTGATATAGTTTATAATTGGAGTCTGCGACTATTGTTGATATATAATTTCCCATACTCTTTATTCTTTCTTATCCTCATCTTTTATGATTTCAATTGCTTACCTTTATTACGCCCCTGAGTAAACCACAAAAATTAAAACCACGGCACACATAGAACACACTTCACCCCAGAGCAAAAAAATTACCCTAGAGTAAAAAAAAAGCATAAAAAATAGGTGAATGTCATTGTATCAAAAATACAATCTAAAAAAAAGAGAATATTTTTATATAAAAACTTTCCTAGAAAATATACTCTGGGGAAAAAAGGCTCCCTAGGGAAGCGAACTTGCACGGGAGCGGGAAATTGCTCTGGGGAGGCAAATGTTGCTTCGGAAAGTTGCTCTGGGGAGTGTCAGTTGCTCGGGGGAGAAAACTTGCTCGGGGGAGGCAATGTTGCTCTGGGGAGAAAACTTGCTCGGGGGATTTGCTCTGGGGAGTTATTTTGCTCGGGGGAATATGCTCTGGGGAGGCAAATGTTGCTCTGGAAGTTGCTCGAGGGAGCAAATGT
>JAGOMP010000044.1 GCA_017993505.1 Planctomycetota bacterium | reverse complement strand
AAACATGAAAAAAATTTCTATGATTTTTCAACAAAAAACAAAATCAAAATTCATTTTCAATTTTTTTTTTTGCTATGATAGAATATAATACAATACAATAATTTATAACATAATAATATATAAACATCATGTTCTATAAATATAAGAATATATATCCTTTCAACAATCAAATAATGAATTTTTGAAAAGGAATCGTATGAAAAACAATATAGACATATTTAAAACCGAAATCATGCAATCTACACATAACTTTTTAGAAAACATGGCTGTAAAAAAAATAGTGATAGATAACTATCTTCTTTTAGAAGAAATTGGGCAAGGAGGCATGGGCATTGTCTACAAAGCAAAAGAAAAACAAACAGAAGAAATAGTAGCTATTAAATTCTTATTGCACTATGACAATGCATGCCAAAACAAAGCAACAAAAGTCCGTTTACAACGATTTGTAAAAGAAGCAAAAATAGGACAACGTCTTCACCATCCCAATATAGTCCATATTCATAAATTAGGATATTATAATAACTCTCCTTATATAGTTATGGACTATATAGAAGGAATCACATTATTAAAATACATACAACAACCCCATATCATAGAACAATGGACTATATACGGCAACATCTTTTATCAATTATCAGATGCACTTCATTATATTCATACAAACAACATAGTCCACAGAGATATTAAACCAGAAAACATAATTATCAACCAACAAGGCAACCCAATTTTAATGGATTTTGGAATTGCCCGAAATCCACTCGAACAATCTAACCTTACCAATACAAATATCATATTAGGCACTCCCTTATATATTTCTCCAGAACAAATAAAAGGGGAAAAAGCAACAAGTCAATCTGATATTTACCAACTAGGTACTGTATTCTACCATGTACTCACAAACACACCTCCTTATTACGGACAAACAACATATGAAATTTTAACAAAACTTAACCAAGAAAAAGCAAAACCACCGCAAGCCTTTAATCCTAATATTCCTATAGAACTAGAAAACATCGTCCTTAAAGCTATAGAAAAAAATACATCTAGACGATACAAAACAGCACAAGAAATGGCACAAGACTTAAAAAAATACTTACAAATATATGATCTCTTCAAACAAAAATCAGAACCATCTCAATCCAAAAACAACATAGAACCCAAAAAATTCATCAAAAAAAGAAGAACAACAAAAAAATATCTGAAAAAAAACAGATCAAATCAAAACATCATCCTAACACAAAAAATATTTATCTATACACTACTTGCCTTGCTTATCTTTTTATTATACTTTATCTTTGATTCTAACAAAATACACAACAGAACAGCAGAAAATACTAACAAATCCATATACAACGAACCTACACATAATGCAGAAAACAACATAATCGCAGAAAATACTAATAAATCCATATACAACGAATCCACAAATACCACAAAAATACAAACACAAACTGAACAAGCACCTTCTAACAACCTACTAATAAAAAAAACGACTATAAAACAGCCCAAAACAAATCAAACTCCTATGGATTCACACATGGAAAAACTCTTCCAACACCTAGAAAACAATGATCAATTTCAATATTTAGGTACACAAACATATACTTGTGGTGAACGCACAAATACAATGCATGAATATAAACATATACAAACAGGAATGGAATTTGTACTCCTTCCTAGTGGTTTTTACTTCTCCAGCTTAAACAAACAAAATATATTCATCCGCAGTTTTCTCATTGCAAAATACGAATGCACTCAAAAAATATGGAATCTCATTGTACCAGATCTTCCAAAACAATATATCACAAAATTTCCACAACTTAAAATTGGAGACGAATATCCCATTGCTGGGCAAACGTATTCCGATTCCTATGAATTTTGTAAACGAACAGGACTATCCTTACCTTCCACAAACCAATGGGAATATGCAGCACGAGCTGGAAGCCAAGATCTATACTGTTATGGAAATGACAAACATCAACTTCACAAATATGCTTGGTATCTTCAAAATTCTAACAACTCTACACATCCAGTTGGACAACTTCTTCCCAATGCCTTTGGCCTATACGATATCCACGGAAATGTATCTGAACAATGTGCTGATGAATATAATGCCATAGAACCAAGAATCTTTTCCTATAACGACACTCCCATAAAAGCACCCATAATTTCCAATATAGAACATCGCCATATCTACAGAGGAGGTAGTTTTGGTGGTTATTTTGTTAGTAGTAAATATTCAGAAGACCTAAGAAGCTATGGTTATGCCTCAGCCTTGCAATTCCCTAGTGAATGTTTCTGTCTTGCTGAATCCTCATTCCACTTAGGAATTCGTTTTATCTACTTTATCTTTCATTAAAAAATAAAAAACTTGCTCTAGAGCAAGTTTTTTATTGTTGAAATTTTCCCAGAACAAGTTTTTCCCTGAGTAGTTTTAGCAAAAAAATATATAGTTGATTTATATCAAAAATATCACATTTTCAAGTTTCAAATTGTTGAAATTTTCCCAGAACAAGTTTTTCCCTGAGTAGTTTTAGCAAAAAAATATATAGGTTGATTTATATCAAAAATATCACATTTTTTTCTCATTAAAAAAATATGATATTTATTATGTACTTCTATGAAATTTAGTAATATTCACTCTCCAAAGCAAATTTTTTACATGAACAGTTGCTAGACAAAATCACAATAATCATCTTAATTTGACTCTATTTAGAAAAACAAGCAAAAATTTTCTAAATCAAAATTTCCCCCACTTTTTTTTTGCTATGATATAATACAATACAATAATTTATAACATCATAATCTATAGTATTGAATTTATCTTTTCAACAATCAAGAATTCGTTTTTAAATCTATCTTTTCAATAATCTGATAGTGCATTTTTGAAAAGGAATCGTATGAAAAACAATGTCGATATATTTAGAAATAAAATCATTCAATCTACACATAGTTCTTTAAAAAACATGGCTGTAAAAAAAATAGTAATAGACAACTATCTTATTTTAGAAGAAATTGGCCAAGGAGGCATGGGAATTGTCTACAAAGCAAAAGAAAAACAAACAGAAGGAATAGTAGCTATTAAATTCTTATTGCACGATGACAATGCATGCAAAAAAAAAGCAACAAAAGTCCGTTTACAACGATTTGTAAAAGAAGCAAAAATAGGACAACGTCTTCACCATCCTAACATAGTTCATGTCCATAAATTAGGCTTCTATAATAATACCCCTTATATAGTTATGAACTATATTGAAGGAATCACATTATTACAATACATACAACAACCGCACATCGTAGAAAAATGGACTATATACGGCAACATTTTTTACCAATTAGCAGATGCACTCTACTATATTCATACAAATAACATAGTTCATAGAGATATTAAACCAGAAAACATACTCATCAACCAACAAGACAATCCGATTTTAATGGATTTTGGAATTGCCAGAAATCCACTTGAAAACTCCAATCTTACCGATACAAATGCAATATTGGGTACCCCTTTATACATGTCTCCAGAACAAGCAAAAGGGGAAAAAGCAACAAGCCAATCTGATATTTATCAACTAGGTGCTGTATTTTACCATGCACTCACAAATACTCCTCCTTATTATGGACAAACAACATATGAAATTTTAACAAAACTTAGCCAAGGAAAAGCAATACCACCGCAAGCCTTTAATCCTAATATACCTATAGAGCTAGAAAACATCGTTCTAAAAGCCATAGAACACGACACAGCCAAACGATACAAAACAGCACAAGAAATGGCACAAGACTTAAAAAAATACTTACAAATACATGATCTCTCCAAACAAAAATCAGAACAAGCCACAAACAACATAGAACCCAAAAAAGCCACAAACAAAAAAAGAAGAAAAACAAAAAGATATCTGAAAAAAAATAAATCAAATCAAAACAGAATTCTAACACAAAGAATATTTACCTATACACTACTTGCCTTGCTTCTCTTTGTATTATACTTTATATTTAATTCTAACAAAACATACAATACAGAAAATAACATAATCGCAGAAAATAATAACCAATCTATTGGCAATATATCCACAAACACCCCAGAAATAACAACAATACAAACTGATAAAACCTCTGTAAATACCCCAGAAACAAAAACACAAACCGAACAAATACCTTCTAACAACCTACTAACAAAAAAAACAACTACAAAACAACCAAAAACAAATCAAACACCTATGGATTCATGCATGAAAGAACTCTTCCAACACCTAGAAAACAATGATCAATTTCAATATTTAGGTACACAAACATATACTTGTGGTGGACGCACAAATACAATGCATGAATATAAACATATACAAACAGGAATGGAATTTGTACTCCTTCCTAGTGGCATCTACTTCTCCAGCTTAATCAAACAAAATGTATCCATCCGCAGTTTCCTCATTGCAAAATACGAATGCACTCAAAAAATATGGAATCTCATTGTACCAGATCTTCCAAAACAATATATCACAAAATTTCCACAACTTAAAATTGGAGACGAATATCCCATTGCTGGGCAAACGTATTCCGATTCCTATGAATTTTGTAAACGAACAGGACTTTCCTTACCTTCCACCAATCAATGGGAATATGCAGCACGAGCAGGAAGCCAAGATCTATACTATTATGGAAACGACGAGCATCTACTTCACAAATATGCTTGGTATTTTCAAAATTCTAACAACTCTACACATAAAGTCGGTCAACTTCTTCCCAATGCCTTTGGACTATATGACATCCATGGAAATGTATGTGAACAATGTGCAGATGAATATAACGTCATAAATCAAAGAATCTTTTCGCCAAACGACACTCCCACAAAAACACCCATAATTCCCGACGTAGAACGTCGCTATATCTACAGAGGCGGAAGTTTTGGTGGTTATTTTGTTAATGGTAAATATTCAGAAGACCTTAGAATCTATGGTCATGCCTCAGCCTTGCAATTTCATAGCGAATATTACTGTTCTGATGCATGTCCACCCCACTTAGGAGTTCGATTTATCTACTCTATCTTTCCTTAAATATTAAACTTGCTCTGGGCAGTTTTCAGATTGTTGAAATCACAGATTGTTGAAATCACCCAGAGGCAACATTACCTCCCCAAAGCAAATTGTCTCCCCAGAGCAACATTGCCTCCCCAGAGCAACTTCCACTCCCCAGAGCAACTTTTGCTTAGAGTAAGTTTTCTTCCTCAGAGTAGAATATTTTTTATCGTAGTAATATAGTTGATTTATATATATATGAACATAATCTAACATATTTTTTATATTGACATGTTTTATAAAAAGGAATAAAAAATCTAATAATTGACAATTAAAAAAAAATAGTTTATAATTTTTATAGTTATCGAGTAGAACTCGGATATATTTATTTCTTATAAAATGGGTAGATTGACTCATTTTATCAATTATAAAAAAAATTTGTAACAAAATTTGCAATTTGCAATAAAGGTTTTATTCATGGAAATTAAAATCAATTCTATTGATTCTTTGCGCAAAGAAATTACAATTCATGTTCCTGCTGAAAAAGTAGAAGCAAAAATCAAAGAACAATACAAGGAATTACAACAAAACGTTGATATTCGTGGTTTCCGAAAGGGTCATGTTCCTGTCTCTATTTTGGAAAAACGATATGGTGATGATGTTTTAGAGAATGTTGAAAAACGTTTTCTTGCTGAAGGTATGGAAAAAACTTTAGAAGAAAACAATTGGGATGTTATGGGCGAACCTATTATTCGTCAAGAAAAACGCATTGATCCTAAAAAAGATTTTACAGTCTCAGTTGTAGTTGATTTGCACCCAACAATGGAATTGCCTGATTTTGCTACTTTAGAAATCACAAAAGAAAAAGTAGAAGTTACAGAAGAAGAAATTGACGCTGAAGTTCAAGAACAAAGAAAACGTTTCGGTGAATGGGCTGTTGTAGAAGATGAAAATAGTGTTACCCAAAAAGGTGATAGAGTGATTGGTAACATTGTTGTTCTTAAGGACAATGAGCCTTTCCTAGATGAAGAAAACTATGAAATTAATTTAGAAAGCGACGCATTTTGGATCAAAGACTTATACGTATCCTCGAAAGATTTTTTTGGAAAGAAGACTGGCGAAGAAATTGTAACAGAAGTAACTAAAATTGTAGACGGTGAGGAAGATCAACCAAATTTTCATATTACATTTAAAATTTTAGACATCAAGCGACCTGAATTACCAGAAATGAACCAAGAATTTTTTGATAATCTTCAAGTCAAAGATTTAGAGGATTTGCGAAAACGTATTCATGATGCTCTTCTTTATAGCAAAAACAATTATGCTGAACAAGCCATAGAAGGTGAGATTTGGGATGCTGTATTGAAAAATTCTTCATATGAAGCTCCTGTCTCTTTTATCAAAGACAGAGTAGAAGAAATAAAACTGGATTTTTGCGAATCTAAACGACGTGAAATTCTAGCAAAAGCTGAAAAAGAAGGAAATCTTGATAACATTGACATTGATGCAGAAGTTGAAGAAGCTTGGAAAAAAGAAGATGTTCAAGCTGTGGTTGAAGAACAAATAAAAAATCAATTGTTTTTGCAAAAATTGTCTAATGAACTGAATGTCAAAATTTCTGATCGTGAAATTAATGACTTTCTTCAAAAATATGCTTATTTTGAACAACGTCCTGTTGCCCAAATCCGCAAAGCTTTGGAAGAAAGTGGTCGTTTAGACCATATCATTATGCAAATTACAAAAAGAAAAATTTGCCAACGTATTGGGAAACATGTAAAATTGGTCGAAAAAGAAGCAACTACTTCTAAAAAAGAAGAAACTGCTTCCACCGAAGAATAATTTTCTTGCATACTCTAATTCATTACAGAAAATGCTTTAAAAAAATTAGAGTAGATATTTTTTATTTTAACTAGCCTTAAGGGGATATTATGAGTTATTACGTCCCTACAGTCTTAGAACAGACAGGAAGAGGAGAACACTCCTATGATCTATATTCTCGTTTGTTAAAAGACCGCATAATTTTTATTGGAACTGCTATTAATGATTATGTTGCGAATTTAGTAGTGGCTCAGATGCTATTTTTGCAAATGGAAAATAAAAAACAAGCCATCAATCTATATATTAATTCGCCAGGTGGTGATATCACAGCTGGATTAGCAATTTATGATACTATGCAATTTGTTCAATGTGATGTGGCAACATATTGTATTGGCCAAGCATCTAGCATGGGTGCTATTCTCTTGGCTGGTGGAACTAAAGGAAAGCGTTATACATTGCCTCATTCAAGGATTATGATCCATCAACCTTTAGGCGGAGCACGCGGGACTGCAAAAGATATTTTAATCAGAGCTGAAGAAATTCTTCGTTTGAAAACTTCCTTGTATAAAATTTTAGCTTACCACACTGGAAAAGATATTGAAACAATTACTAAAGATTGTGACCGTGATTATTTCATGTCTGCAGAAGAAGCAAAAATTTATGGGATTGTAGATGAAGTGTTAGGAACGTTAAAAGATTCTGAAGAAAAAGAAAAATCTTCTATTTTACCAGACCCTGCTTTGTAAACAAATCCTATTCCACGCCACTCATTATAAAAGGCGTGGAATATTTTAGCTAGGAACATTATGAAAAAACTTTGTTGTTTAAAATTTATTGGAATTCATGTATTTGTTATAGGAATTCTTATCTGTTGCTTTTATTGTAGTTTTCAACCCAACATGCTTTTTCATCTTAGTCCTTGGTGGCAAAAAAACATAAGTTTTACGGGCGGAAGTCCTTGGTATAATGTGCAATGGTTGGGCGATTCTTTTTCCTATATTTTTTCAATTTTTGTTTCTCCAGAGAAAATATGGATTCTTTTCACAATTTTATTTACAATTACATATTATTTTTTACAACGTACATTTTTATTGCATACTGCTCTATTATTTTCTTTATCCGCACTTTTATGTCCTTTTTATTTAGGAAATTGGTGGGGCGTATTGTTTTCCTTGTTTTTTATATGTGCTTTGCAAAAGTATATGCAAACTCGAAAAACTACGTTGATTTTTCTTTTATTTTTTCTTGCAATATGTTGGACTAATAGCGATTCTAGCAGTTGGCTAGGAATTTTTGCTCTTGGTATGTTTTTTAGAAAAGAAAAGAAAAAAATTTCATTTTGGTTACTTTGCCTTGCTTTATCTATCTCGTATGGCATTTTTTATCAACGTTTTTTTATCTATTCTTTTCCTATATGGAGTGTTGCTTATATTCTTGGCGTTATTTCTTGTTTTTATTCTTCAACATGGTTTGAAAAAAGAAAAATTTATGTAATTGTTGCCTTACATATTTTGAGTATTGGTATTGTGTTCGTTCAAAGACAACAGATCCAAGCTTATACAAATTATAAAGAAGTGGCAACTTTTTGCCAGACATTGCCCCAAGGCAATATTTTTCACAGTGAAGAACTTGCTCCTTGGATTTTATTTTATGCAAAACGCCCTGTTCTTGTAGATTCTAGAAAAGAAAGATATACACCATCCTTTTTGCAAAATATAGAACAAGCAAAATGGAATACAAATATTGTGGCAGAAATTTTACGCACATATCATTGTAATATTATTTGCATTTCTCATATACACCAAGACAATGAATTATTGTTATCTTGGATGTCGCAACAACGAAATTTTCATCTTGTCTATGCAGATGCCAATATGTTTGTTTTTTTACGAAGCGACGGCTATGATTTTGCTGAACAAGAAAAAGCTATTTTCTTCTTAGCTGATTATCAAGAAGATAATTCCACCTTGAAAATCTCCCATAATAATATGAAACATTGCAAAGACTTTCAAGCTCGGGCTAAAGGCTATATATTATTGCAAAAATATTCTGAAGCCAAGCATGATATAGAGAAAGCACAGCAACTTTGTACTGAGCCATATGAATGGGAACAAAAATATATTGAATCTTTATACCTTGCAGAACAAGGAGAAACAGAACAAGCATTGTCGAATTTTTTACAACTTCAACAACAAGCAAACCATCCAAAAATTTATCAATATATTTTAAAACTATACTTACGACAAGGAACTGAATTTTCATTACAACAAGCTAAAGAATGGTGCGAAAAGACAAAAGATCTCCCTAATTCTACTGCATTGTTAGAGTTTTATCGTTCCCAGAGCATGCACGTAACTGGCAATAAAAAAGTAGCAAAACAAATCATTGTGCAATCTTTACAAAAATGGCCTTATTTTGAAAATGCTCGTCAATATTTACATACATTAAACAAAGAAATTCAAATAGAAGAAAAAGAAGATAGATTAAGTCAAAGTCGTTTGCTGATACAGCAAGGAAAACTCAATGAAGCCATTCAATTATTGAAAAATATCATTCAACAAGATACAAAATTTTATGATGCATACCAATCTTTAGGTGAATTATATTTGCAAATGCGAAGACCAAGAGAATCTTTGAAATATTTTCAATATATATTGCAACATGAGCCCAATTATTTATTGGCAAAAACAAAAAGTGTCATTGCTTTAGCCAAATTAGGAAATTGGAGAACAGGCGAAAAAATGTTACAGCCTTTGCTCCAGACATTTCCAGATAATTACGCAGTGCGAGAGGCACTGTGGGAGTTAGATCATATTGCTGAAAAAAGCTTAAAGCAAGAATTGACAACAAATTTTTCCTTCGAATCTATCTATAAATTGTCTCAAATCTTGATTCGTCGAGAACGAAGAGAAGAAGCCATTCAAATCATGATTCAATATGAATCTCACAAAACAAAAGAAATGGAACATGGTTGGACTTCCTTATTATGTCAACTATATTATGATGAAGGACGAGTTCAAATACAGAATGAAAATGTAAAACAAGGTTTGCAATATATTGAAAAAAGCATCTCTCTCATGCCTCATGCTTTTGAACCAAGATTTTATTTAGGAACGATTTCATTAAAACAAAAAAATTGGCAAAAAGCCTTAGAATGTTTTCAATATTTAAAGGAGCTATTTCCATTAGATTCTAGGGGTGCTCAAGGTTTATCATTAGTAGAATTAGGTAAAGGTCTTTCCTTGCAATTGCAAGGAGAATATGACGAAGCCTTAGAAAAATTCAGCAAATTTTTAGAAAAAGCACCAGAAGGTGATGAAAAAGATAGTATCCAAAAATGGATTGAAAATTTGCGAAAAACAAGAAGAAAATGGGAAGATGAAAATTATAAAAAACTTCCTCTACTATTCCAAGAAGCTAGTAATTTCATGAAACAAGAAAAATGGCAGAACGCCATAGAAATATTCCAAAAAGTGATTGAAATCAAATCTGATATCCCAGAATCACATTTAAATATAGGGATTTGTTATACACAAAACAATCAATTGGACATGGCAGAAACACATTTAGCAAACGCATTAGAGTTACGACCAGAATGGGAAGAAGCATATTTCCATTTAGGATTGCTATCCTATAGACAAGATAACAGAGTTCAAACAATAGAGTATTTTCAAAAATTTTTAGAAAAATCACCCCTGAATTCCAAATCATCTTTTGTACAAAAAATACTTCAATCTTTAGAAAAATAATCAAAGTAAACATATGCAAAAAAATCCATTACAAAATATAGCCATTGTATTAGTAAGTCCTCAAACAGGAGGGAATATTGGATCAGTAGCACGAGCCATGACCAATATGAGTCTATCAGATTTACGAATCGTACAGCCAAGAGTCGATCCTTTTGGAGAAGATGCTCAAAAGTTAGCACATGGTTCCTTAGAATTACTGCAAAAAGCAAAAATCTATGCAACTATACAGGAAAGTGTAGGAAATTGTGCCTTTGTTCTTGGCACCTCCCATAAACCAATGCGATATAAACGCCCTAGCTACACAGCGCGAGAAATCGGTCCAAAAATTTTGCCATATTGTCAAGAAAATACAGTTGCCATTCTTTTTGGAAGAGAAGATCATGGCCTTTCCAATGAGGAAATCGAACTATGTACATGGTTAATCAATATTCCTTCACCATGTGCATATCCTACATTAAATCTCGCCCAAGCTGTGATGGTTATATGTTATGAATTATACATGTCTACCTATTCTCATACTATCAAAGAAAATAATTGTAAACTAGTTACATTTCAAGACTTAGATAAATATTTATGGTCACTTCATGAACTCTTATTACAATCTGGTTTTCAATATAAAAATGATAGACCAGAATTGTTTATAGGAATATTACGACGCTTATTTACAAAAAAAGATTTAGAAGAACACGAACTTCGTGTATTATATAAATTGTCTAATCAATTCCGCATGATTATAGAAAACCATTTTAAACAATAATGCGAGCTCGTCTCGTTTCACTTCTTAGGAGCAAAAATATGTCTCAGGAAGTACAATATAAACTCATTGTCGAAGGAAATCTCAAAGTATTATTTAAAGGTGTTTGGATGAAAGAAATTCCATTCCCAGTAGAAGGCGATGAGATTACTATCGGCGTTATGGATCCTGAAAATAATATTTTTCCTGACATCAATTTACGAGCATACCGTCTAGATGGCGGAGATCCTTACATTTCCAGAAAACACGCACGCTTTTTCATGGAAGATGGCAAAATTTTCATTGAAGATTTCTGTCGCAATAATTCTACATCCATTAACAATAAAATTGACATCATCAATGGTGAAAAAAAAGAAATCCAAGTGGGAACAAAAGTTTTCATTAGCGAATCCATTGTTTTACGCTTAGAAGAAGGTGATGTAGAACAAGATGTCATAGAAAGCAAAGAAATGCTTCCTGATGATAACCTAGAGCCAACAGAAGACAATGAACTAGATAATGATGAAAAAGCCCTAGTATACTTAGAAGTCAATGGGCAAATTCCATTATTTTTTAAACCAAAAAACTCCTTCTCCTATATGATTGAACTCAATCCAACAGAATGGGCTAACGACATTGATGGATTCCCGGCATTACAAATTGGAAGACGTAGCACAGAGGATGAAATTTATCCAGATATTGACCTTTGGAAATTTTATTTCAATGATGGCGATGAATATATTGCTCGACGCCATGCCCGTATTGTTTACGAAGATAACAAATTTTATTTCCAAGATCTATCTGGAAAAGGATCTACATGGGTCAATCAAAAAGATGAAGACCATCGCCTAATACATTCTGATACGAATGAAGCAAAACATGAAATTCAAGACGGCGATAAACTCATCATCAGTGACTCTGCAGTATTTACTGTGACTTTTGTCACACAGTAAAAATTTAGACAATCGTTTTAAATGAAAAACGATTGTCTAAATTTTTTACAGAATACTTAACAAATATAAATGCACATAATGTTTCACTAATACTGTACATTTGCTACCAACGCATTCCAAACACTTGGAATGCGTTTTTATATTTAAAATTAAAACGTTAAAGGCGAAAGTTTTCTATCTGAAATTATATAGAAATGATAAAAAAATTGTTTTATGAAAATAATAAAAAAAATCCCCTGTTTTTGACAGGGGGATAAAATGCAGCAATACTCTTGTATATTACTAGGAGATGTAATATATAAGGATTTTTTATATCGTTTTATAGAAAAATGATTTCCTATTTTACGGTTCTATAATTATATTTTTATTTTTTTCTTCTTGGCTTTCTTTTTGCGTTATTAAAGTTTCAATTTGTTCAGTAAGTTGATCAATTTTTGCATTGAGTTCTTCGATATCTTTTTTTGTTGGTATATTGAATTTCATAAACATTTTTTCTAATGTATTCGATTCTAAGATATCATTTTTTTGTTTTTTCCCTCGCTCTATAAATTCATTGATCCATTTTTTGCCGTCTTGTTCAGCAAGTTCACCTCGTTCTACGAGTTTATTTACAAAGGATTCAAATTCGTCTTGTGCTATGGCGACGACTCCCATGCCTGCCCAAACCATTTTTTTGAGTTGATTACTCCATGTTTCTTGCTCTTTATTCATGGGTATTCTCCTTTTGTACTGACAACATTATTTTTTTATAACGCATTGTGTATATTATAACGCACTGCGTTAAATTGTCAAGAAAAATTTATAATAAATTCTTTTTTCTTGACAGTTTATAATTTGAATGATACGATAAAAGCATGTATTCTTGAAATACGCTTATTATGTATATGATAGAAAGTCATTTATGTTTTTAGGTAGGATTGTTATATGAATACAGCTGAAAAAAAATACAAAATCGCATGGCTTCCAGGTGACGGTATTGGAGTTGAAGTTTTGGAAGCAACTCGTATTGTGTTAGACAAAGTCCAATTTAAAGCAGAATATATCCATGGTGAGATTGGTTGGGAATATTGGTGCAAAGAAGGAGATGCATTTCCTCAACGTACCATTGAATTGCTAAAAAATGTAGATGCAGCCATGTTTGGTGCTATTACTTCAAAACCTGCAAAAACAGCTCAAGAAGAGCTAGTGGATGAATTGAAAGACAAAGGTTTAATGTATCGTTCTCCTATTGTTCGTATGCGTCAACTTTTTGATCTATATACTTGTTTACGTCCTTGCAAAGCTTATCCTGGAAATCCTATCAATTTTAAAGAAGATATTGATATTGTAGTGTTCCGAGAAAATACAGAAGATTTATATTCTGGTGTAGAATTTAATCCAGTACCAGAAGAGCTAGCAACAACATTAAACAAAATTTCTAAACCATTTGAAGCATTTAACAATCTCCCTCTCAATGAATATGCAGTTTCTTGTAAAATCAATACAAAAAAAGGTTCAGAACGCATTATTCGTGCTGCTTTTGAATTTGCTAAACAAAATCAACGTAAAAAAGTTACAGTTGTTCATAAAGCAAATGTAGTTCGTGCTACTGATGGACTTTTCTTAGAAATAGCAAAAACAATTGCTAAAGAATATCCTGAAATTGAAATGGATGCTGCAAACATTGATGCTCTATGTATGTGGTTATTGAAAAATCCATTTAATTATGATGTTCTCGTTGCACCCAATCTATATGGCGACATTATCTCTGATCTTTGTGCTCAAATGGTTGGTGGTCTTGGTTTTGGATGCTCTGGCAATATTGGCGATAAATTAGGCGTCTTTGAACCTACTCATGGTTCTGCACCTAAATATACAGGAATGTATAAAGTCAATCCTATTGCCACTATTTTAGCAGCCAAAATGATGCTAGCATGGCTTGGTGAAAAAGAAAAAGCAGAAAAAATTGAAAAAGCTGTAGCAGAAGTCATCCAAGAAGGCACAGTCAGAACATATGATATGAAGGGTTCTGCTAGCACTCTTCAAATGGCACAAGCTATTGCCGATAAAATATCATAAAGTAAATTTCAATGATCTTTTAAAAAGCTCCTACTTAAAAAATTTTATTGACTTTTCTTAGAAAAAAAATATAATAGAATTTTCAAAATAAGAAAGAAAGTACAATGTTATATAGATATTTTTTATCTATATAAATAAATTTTTAGATAAAAAGTACCCTATTTTATTTATTGCAAAAAAAATATTTAGGAGCTTTTTTTATCTTAAAAAACAAATGGTATAGAATCAATAAATATTTTATCCAAATACCAACAAGATAGCCTTAAAATAGTAATTATATTCAATAATCTTTGTCTATGACATCAGAAATATATGCATAGACAACAACATATTTCTTTGACAGGAAGGTGGTGGTGCGTTCTCATCTGGGAACTGTGTATTTTTATTTTTTACTACATACAAAAGAAAGGTTTATATTTAAATGAGTATTAAAATTGCCGTCGAAAGATCGGATAATATTGACAAAGTATTACGTCGCTTTAAAAAAATGTGTGAAAAAGAAGGTCTGATCAAAGAAATCAAGAAAAAACAATATTATGAAAAACCCTGTCAAAAGAGAAGAAGAGAGTATTTAAAAAGAAAACGAAGACACGCCAAAATGTTGACCATGATGAAAATGGGCGTACAAAGGAAGCGCAAAAAAAGAGCCATGGGTTCCAACTAGTTGTCTTAAAAAAGCCACCTGCAAGGGTGGTTTTTTAGTTTCTAATAAAATCTATTATTTTTACATATTTATTCTATCTTTACATGTTCATTCTATCAGAGTGTATAGCGTCCATTGTAGTAACATGAGGCTCTTATGGAACAAGTATTATCTTTTTTCAAAAATATTGGCAAATTAAAAACAATCCATCGAAAAGGTTGGGTTTTACGTAATGTATTTAATCCAGAATCTGTGGCTGAACATTCCTTCAGAGTAGCAATTATGGCATGGTATTTTGCTAAAAAAGAGAATCTCAACATGGAACAATGTTTACAACTGGGTTTATTCCATGACATTGCAGAATCTATCATAGGCGACATTACTCCGCACGATGGTATTTTAGAACAAGATAAACTTCAACAAGAAACATCAGTATTTAAAAAATTTGCACAGGAAATTCAACAAGAACAACTTTTCCTATTATGGAAAGAATTATGCGAAGAAAAAACACCAGAATCTATTCTTGTTAAAGAAGTTGACAAAATAGAAATGTTATTGCAAGCTTTAGAATACCAAGAAATATATCAAAAAAAAATTGATTTAAAAGAATTTTGGTCTTCCACAAAAACGAATTGGCAATTTTCCCATATCCAAGAATTTTATAATTTAATCAAAAAAAATATAATATTCTTGTAAAAACTATGGAAGCTTGGTTGCAAGAGTATTGGAAAATTTCTCCAAAAAATCTTTCATATTATGAAAAAGCTCTTACAATTTCTAAAAATCAACGATATGCCGGTGTAGGCGATAAATTCATTTATTTTGCTGTTTTTTCCATATTATCTCATAAATTTTCTGAACAATCTGAAGATTGGAGTATGCAAAAAACACATTTTTTTGTAGAAAATGTTCATTTATGGAAATGTGCCATTAACATTCAATTAGATTCTTGGATACAAACTTCTAAAAGCATTTATGAATTGACAGTAAAAGACTGGGGTAATGTTATGGAAGCTTTGTTTTATGCTATATTGGAAGATTTAGGATTTGACACAGCTTTATCAACAGTTTCTCATATATTACAGATAGATTCTTTTACTGGTCAAGAAGATTTACAAAAAAGAAATGAAAGAAGTAAAAAAGAATTTAAAGAATGGCAGGCTTTAAAACAAACAAAACAAAATCTACCCAATATGCAACTGAATTGTAATTTAGAATCGTCTAACAAAAGTGCAAATCAGACTGTAACTAAAAGTGCAAATCAGACTGTAACTAAAAGCACAAATCAGACTGCAACTAAAAGTGCAAATCAGACTGCAACTAAAAGTGTAAATCAAACTGCAACTAAAAGTGTAAATCAAACTGCAACTAAAAGTGCAAATCAAATTGCAACTAAAAGTGCAAATCAAATTGCAACTAAAAGTGCAAATCAAATTGCAACTAAAAGTGCAGATCAAACTGCAAGTGCAGATCAAACTGCAAGTGCAGATCAAACTGCAAGTGCAGATCAAACTGCAACTAAAAGTGCAAATCTGACTGCAACTAAAAGTGCAAATCTGACTGCAACTAAAAGTACAAATCAGATTGCAACTAAAAGTACAAATCTGACTGCAACTAAAAGTGCAAATCAAATTGCAACTAAAAGTGCAAATCTGACTGCAACTAAAAGTACAGAAGATTTAAAAAATGAAATTATAGTAAGTGTTGCTTCCTTACAGAAAGAAATTGTAAAAAAACAAAAAGAGATTGCAAAAAGCAAAATTTTAAACACACTACATAATACATTTCAATCACAAAAACTACCTATCCCAAAATATAAGAATTGTACAGCAAAATACCAATGGGAAAATAAGAATTACAAAATATCATATGGTGCAAATAAATATGAACTAGCCTATGCTATTTTAGCTCATATTACTTCATTATCATGATCATAAACGTATGGTAAAATATATTCACCATGCAAAGAAGAAAATGATATATTCATAAAAAAAGGACATGTTCGTCCAAAGGGGCGAACATGTTTCTTAAGATTTTTGTGGCAAACGAAAGGTAATTCTTCCTTTCGTTAGATCATAAGGGGTCATTTCTACTTTCACTCTATCTCCTGGTACAATACGAATATATGCTTGGCGCATTTTACCAGACATATGAGAAAGAATGATATGACCAGAGTCAAGTTTAACTCTAAATTTTGTATTAGGCAATGCTTCTAAAACATCACCTTCCAAAATTATAACTTTTTCTTTTAAGTCTGCAGGCACAGATTATGCTCCTAACTTATTTGTTTAAAAAACAATATAATATATATATGCTATTGTACTTAATTTTATGAAAAAAGGCAAGTGATTTCACGAGCTTTTTCAAAAAAACAATAAAATTTTCCAGAAAGAGCAATAAAATATGTGTCACATCATCTTATTATTTCTCACTATCCCTATTATAGAAATATATTTATTGATGGAAATCAGTAAATACGTTGGCCTTTGGGAAACCATTATAGTTATTATATCCACTGGTATTATAGGTGCCACATTAGCAAAAAACGAAGGACTGCGTACTTTGCATGAAATCCAAGAAAATTTGACACATGGAATCATTCCCAAAAAACAAATAGCAGATGGCGTACTCCTTCTTATAGCAGGAATTCTTCTTTTACTACCAGGAATTTTATCAGATGTTGCAGGATTTCTCCTTGTTATTCCTAGCATACGAACAATAGTTCGAGATTCACTCATCCAACGTCTTGAAAACAAGGTTCAAAAATCTACACAAACATATGAAATTGTGAATGAAGATAGCGATGTGATCATTGTAGAGTGGGAAGAAATATAAATAGACTAAAATAAACCATTTTCTCAAAATAAAAAGTCAATATATATAATAATAAGTGAATATATAATATATAATAATAGTCAATATATATAATAATAATTTAACATATACATATAAAAGGTAAACATATATATTTATGGATAAAGAATTAGAAAATTTAATATATTTAGAACAAAAAAGACAATCTGAAGTCTTGCGACTCATTCCTTCTGAAAATTATGTATCAAAAAATGTACGAAATGCTTTATCTTCTGTTTTAATCAACAAATATTCCGAGGGATATCCTCACCATCGTTATTACGAAGGAACAGAAATCATTGATAAAATAGAAAATTTAGCACGAACTCGTGCCAAAAATTTATTTCAAGCCGAACATGCCAATGTCCAACCATATTCAGGATCACCTGCAAATATGGCAGTATATTTTAGTATGCTTTCATTAGGAGACACAATTTTAGGCATGGGTCTAGAAGATGGTGGTCATTTAACGCATGGTGCTTCTGTTAATTATTCTGGTTGTTTTTATCATGCTGTTTCGTACCATGTAGACTCAGAAACAGGATTATTAAATATGGATTCTGTTCGAAAAATAGCAAAAAAAATCATGCCTAAACTCATTGTTTGCGGTGGTTCAGCATATCCAAGGCACATTGATTTTGTTGCATTTCAAGAAATTGCCCAAGAAGTGGGTGCCAAATTATTAGTTGATATGTCACATTTTAGTGGCCTAGTTGCTGGAGGTGTATATCCCTCTCCCATTCCTTACGCAGACATTGTAACCACAACAACACATAAAGTCTTGCGTGGACCGCGCGGTGGTTTAATTCTTTGCAAAAACATATATGCAAAAGATATTGATCGAGCTGTTTTCCCAGGATTGCAAGGTGGACCGCACAACCATACTATTGCTGGTATTGCCTCAGCTTTATGGGAAGCATCTCAAGATTCCTACAAAGAATATACAAAACAAGTGATTGAAAATGCACAATCTTTAGCTGAAGAATTAATGAAATATGGTTTCCATCTAGTAACAGGCGGAACAGATACACACCTCCTACTCATAGATTTACGAAATTTTCAAATTTCAGGAAAAACTTTTGCACAATCTTTAGCAAAAGCTGGAATCATCACAAATGCTAATACAGTTCCTAAAGAAACAGGGTCACCAAGAAATCCTAGTGGTCTTCGATTAGGAACACCAGCCATTACAACATTAGGGATGAAACAACAAGAAATGAAGACCATTGCACAATGGATTTTTAAAGTTTCTCAAAACATCGATCAAGAAAGTATTCTTCAAAAAATTAAAAATGAAGTATATATGTTACGACAATCATTTCCCTTTGAATAAAATAAGGATCGAATATGACAGAAAAAAAAATATGGGCACCTAAGCCCAGTTGTTTAGCACCAACTATAGATTATAGAAAAATATTACTCGCTTCTTTATGGTTCGTATTTAGCATACTCCCCTTTTTTCTATGGGGACTATACGAACAAAATAATATAATAAACGACACTCTACAAAAAATAAAAGAACATCAAAATATTTTTATACTTTGGGTATTACTTTGTTGGTTTTTATCTGGTGGTGCTCTATATTATGCTTTAGCAGTAGAAATCTACACAGAAGAAAGAATCAGTGTCTTTAAAACCTTAAAATACGCCCTAAAACATTATCAACGTTTTTTTTTCTCTTTCTTTGTAGTTCTATTTTTCCTTTTAATACTTTATTTTGTTCGTCTTGGTATTCAATGGATATTTTTCGAAACATGCGTAGATGCCATTGGTAGACTGTTATTACTTCCTGTCAACTTTCTTCTTATTTTAATTCTATTTGCATGCTTTACTTGTCCTGGTTTTCTATGTTGTTGCATTACAATTGATGACTTAGACTCATATGACGCAGTTTCCCGTTCCTTGATGTTTTTATTCCATTGCACTAGACAATGGATTTGGCAAAGCATTCTTGTCTTTTTCCATGTTTTGCCTAGTTTATTTTTTGCCTGCATTTGCATTGTAGGAACTATATTTTTTACTTGGAACATTTATGAGGAATGCTTATTATTCTGTATAACAGAAGAAATCAATTATGTTCTTTTATTAACTATATTTTTTGTTTTTTGTTGGTTTATTGTTTGTAAAGCATACATGAAAATTTTAGTGTACCAAAAACTTCGTAAATTCTTAACAGGAATAGAAGAAAACGTTTGGAATGGAATAGCTCCAGCTTCCCGTTGGTCAAAAGACTCCTTACTCCCAAAAACACCAGAACAAATTACACAAGAAGGCATTCAAACATATAATGAACATCAAAAACAAAATCTAGAAAATAAAACACAAGAAGAACAAGAACATCAAAAACAAAATCTAGAAAATAAAACACAAGATCTAGAAAACGAAGAAAAGTAAAAAAATTATATTGAAATCAAAAAAACAATTTCAACAGGAGGCAAAAATGAAACCATGGATTATATTCATTTACCTAATTCTTATGGTAACACCTATGATACAAGCCCAAGTAGATGAAGATGCTACTCATAGTTTTTTAAGAACATTAGACAGTGAATTTTTATATAAAAGAATCAACCAAGCCCCAATCCCATGCCGAAGCTTCATTGAATATAAAATTAGAAACAACCAACGAGAAAAAACAGGATTTGAGATTCGTGCACAAGGCTACATAGAATGTCGAGGAAGAATTAGTCAAAAAGGATATGCCAAAAAAAAATTGATACACAGAAATGGATTTCTCGTTCCCATTTGGGACATTAATATGGAAGTCGTCTTTCAATTTGAAGGAAATACAACAGGTGAACAATGGGTATTTCCTGTGAATCAAAAAGTATCGGACACTTGGACCGACAGTATGCCTAGAGGCAATGTGAAGCTTATTTTTAAAACAGAACAAGATACTGCCATCTTAGACATAGATACAGAATTTATTGGTGAAACAGATATTCCTTCTAAATTTAGTACAGATCTTGCTGTAGATTTTAAATATATTCCCAGAACATTTACGCAAGAATTTATCATTGAGCAAAGATTACGAGAACGTACTTATCAATTTATAAATAAATTTACTGGTCTAAAAACAGGAGTAACTAAGAAAAAAATTAAAAAACCTTGTGAAGTATATCGCACACTATAATAATAAAATTATGTTCTGTTTTTTTTAAATCCTTGCAAAATTTATCGGTACATGATAAATAATAAAATTATATTCTGTTTTTTTTAAATCCTTGCGAAATTTATCACACATTATCAAAAAAAAGATGTTTTTATTGTCTCAGAGAAATACAGAGAAATAAAAACATCTTTTTTTTTAATATAGACTTAATTCTATACAACAAAAACATCATTATCTAAAATGTAAACTTAATTCTCGAAGGAGAGTACAAGCAGCAGCTGTAGAACGTCCACTAGGATCATAATGCGGAGAAAGTTCTACAAGATCAGCTCCCACAATGCAAAGGGGTTGGATAATCTGGAAAAATTGAATAAGTTCTCGATATGTGATTCCACCATGTTCTGGCGTGCCTGTTCCTGGAAAAATAGAAGGGTCTAGTATATCTAAATCAATGGTAAGATAAATAGGTTTTTCTTGGAGTGCAACAACCATTTTTTGAACAGCTTGGACATCTAATGTCAAAGGATGGAAATGAGTATGTTGAGACGCCCATTCAAATTCTATTCGTTCTCCTGAACGAATTCCAAATTGCCAAATTTTATAATCTCCCAATTTTTCCCAAATTCTTCGAATTACAGAAGCATGGGAAAGAGGCATACCTAGGTAATCTTCTCGTAAATCTGCATGTGCATCTAAATGAATAAGGTGCAGATCACTATATTTTTCCCAAACTGCAGTGACTGCTGGGAGTGTAACTAAATGCTCACCACCTAGCATGCACGGAATTTTATTGTCTGCGAGAATTTGTTTTGTGTAGGCATAGATATAGGAAAGAACAGTTTGTGTGTCACCAAAAGGAAGTTCTATATCTCCTGCATCATGTGCCTGTATATCCTGTAAGTCTGCTTTGCAATACGGACTATACGTTTCCATTCCAAACGATTCAGCCCGAATGGAACTCGGTCCAAATCGAGCCCCTGGACGGTATGAAGTTGTACCATCAAAGGGAGCACCAAAAACAACAAGCTTGGCTTGTTCATACGGCTTATCAAAACCTAGTATGCAACTATTTGGGCATGGCTGAATAGTCTGTTGTAGACAAGTAGGTTGCCAACATTCATTACATTGGGATGTCATGTTGTAACAACTCTTGTACATATGTAGGAAGAGCAAAACATCCAATGTGTAATTCTGGATTATAGTATTTTGTTTCTAGCTCGTGTTTTTTCCATTCCTCAAATTTCACATCTTTAATGGGATCCAAACCTTTAGAAGCAAAACCAAAAAGCCAATGTCCTGATGGATATGTAGGCATATGGAATTGATAAACTTTGTGAACAGGGAATATCCTTTTTATTTTTGTATGTGCTTTTTGCATACTTAGTGTACACGCAGGATAATAAGGACTTTCATGTTGGTTAACTAAAATTCCATCATCTGTAAGGCAATTAAAGCAATCTTTATAAAAATCCATGCTAAAAAGTCCTTCACCTGGACCAATAGGATCTGTAGAATCTACAAGAATTATATCATATTTCTCTTTTGTATTTTTTACAAATGCAACTCCATCTTGAAAATAAAGATGAACTCTTGGATCATCAAAACTGCACGATGTTTTGGGAAAATATTTTTTACAGGCCTCTACAACCATTTCATCAATTTCTACCATGTCAATTTGTTCTAGTGTCTTATATCGACAAAGTTCTCGAACAGTACCGCCATCTCCACCACCAACACATAGCACTTTTTTAGCATTGGGTTTGACTGCCATAGGAACATGGACGATCATATCATGGTAAATAAATTCATCTTTCTCAGTTACCATGACAAAACCATCTAATGTAAAAATTCTGCCAAATTCATATGTGTCAAAAAAATCAAGCTTTTGATAAGGACTCTTTGCAGAATGTAAAAATTCTTTCACTTTCACTGTAAAAAGAACATTGTCTGTATGTTTTTCCGTATACCATAATTCCATAATATTTTCTCCATTATAAAGATTGAAAATAAAGGCGTACTTTTCTTGTTCTTGGGCCATCAAATTCACAAAAATAAATACCTTGCCAAGTTCCAAGTTCCAACCGTCCCATTTTAATAGGAACTGTTTGTGAAAATCCCAATAAAGATGCTTTAAGATGAGCTGCACTATTTCCTTCTGCATGTTGATAAAACGATTCATGCCAAGGTATCAGTTCATTAAGTTTTGCTAACAAATCATGCCGAACATCTGGATCAGCATTTTCATTAATGGTAATGCCAGCTGTAGTATGGGGACAATAAATAGTGCATAAACCATCTTGTATATCTTTAGGAATACTAGATTGGATAAGATGCGTGATGTCTATCATTTCACTATGGTTCGATGTTTGAATGCGTAATTCCATATTTTTCTCTATTCTTCCATGGGTCTTCGAAATGCCAAAATAATGCTTGCTTTCCATTTATCCTCAAAAGGTGCACTATTGGGAAATTTTTCTAACTCTGCTGCTTTTAATCTTAAAAATGGCTTTGCTTTACAAATTTGAAAAATGTACCGTCCTAAATCCGATCGAGAAATTCCTTGTTCAAAGTGAATCATATAATTTTTTTCTGAAAATTCTACATCACCTATACTTTTAACTTCCCAAGCTCCTTCTTCCAATTCTGGTTCTGGAATCCCTCGTACAGTCCGCTTGAAAAAGCTATGGACATTATCAATTGCTCTTGGTATATCATTATCGCTTATTACGGGAATTTCTTTTTCATTTTCTAAGATATATTCTAAATCTACTTTTCCTAGAGCAATGCTTTTATTATATTTATCCCATAAAAAATAATAATATACACATACAACTATTACAGCAGTAGAAAAGGCAAGTAAAATCCAAATATAGATTTTCGTAAAATCTAATGATTCATTTTGTTGTTCACTTCCCATATTTTATCCTTTTCAGATATTTCCTATATCTTGTCTTATATCTTATTTATATTTTACAAAAAATTACATATTTTTTCAAATAGTTTCATACTTCTATAATATAATTATACATTTTAAATCTATTTTACCTAGATAAATGCTTTATAATCTACTTTTTTTAGAGAAATATTTTCTTTTAACTTCTCCAGAGAAAATTTGCCTCCCCCGAGCAACCTTTCCTCCCCAGAGCAACATTTGCCTCCCCAAAGCAACATTCCCTCCCCAGAGCAACATTCCCTCCCCAGAGCAACATTCCCTCCCCAGAGCAACCTTTCCTCCCCCGAGCAACCTTTCCTCCCCAAAGCAACCTTTCCTCCCCAAAGCAACCTTTCCTCCCCAGAGCAACATTTGCCTCCCCAGAGCAGATTTCTCCCCAGAGCAGATTTCTCCCCAGAGCAGATTCTCCCCAGAGCAGATTCTCCCCAGAGCAGATTCTCCCCAGAGCAGATTCTCCCCAGAGCAGATTCTCCCCAGAGCAAATTCTCCCCAGAGCAGATTCTTCCCAGAGCGCATTATCTCCAGAGCAGATTTCTCCCCACAGCAAATTTCTCCCCAGAGCAACATTTGCC
>JAGOMP010000043.1 GCA_017993505.1 Planctomycetota bacterium | reverse complement strand
ACACAAGCCGTCCCATTGTTCTATATCTTTTTTTAAAGGGAAATTACAAACTTTGCAACGTGGTAATGTTTGAAAACATTTTAAACAAACCTTAGCTTGTATATGAGGTAGCTCAAATGTATAATACTTCCCAGAAATAATTCTATGACAAAAATGACAAAGATACGATGGCATTTAAAATACCTTTATAATACAAAATTTTATAAATAATCGATGATTCTAGAAAATAATTCTATAATAAAAATAACAAAGATGCAATGGCATTTACAATACCTTTATAATACAAAATTTTATAAACAATGAATGATTTATTAATTTTTGATAGTTTTAAATTTTTCTTGATGATTTTGTGTTGTCTGATTTTATGGAATCCGTGGTTTTTTCTGTTTTAGTAGAAAATTTATTTTTTTGTTGCTCTCTTCGTTTTTTCGCTTCTCCTAGTAAAATACAGAAACGAACACCTTGCGTTATATCTGTTTTTTCATATTTTTCTAAAAAACGATGGGCTGAGGAACAGTATTCTAAAGCATCAAACTTACTGCCACTACGAATAATTTTAAAACCTGTATTTTCTGGAGTAATAAAAGCATCTCCATTGGAAGAGATCCTAGAATAATCAAGATAGTAGTCGTCTTCACACCATTCCCAAATACCACCGTGCATGTCATATAATCCAAAAGCATTGGGTAGTTTCTGACCAATGTTAGGCATAGTATTACTATTTGTTAATCTTTTTTCTACTGTTGCATCTTCTTTACATATTGCATATTTACTCAAGTGTTCTATAGAATTACCAAAACAAAAGTCCGTAGTACTACCAGCACGACAAGCATATTCCCATAGTGCCTCAGAAGGCAAAGAAAATCCTGTTTTTTTACAAAAAGTTTGACAATCTTCCCAACTTAAGCATGTAGCTGGTATAGTACTATGTAGTCTTTCTATTTGTTGAGCAGTGAACTTTTGATTACCATATAATGCAGCCCAAGGTACTGTTTTCATAATTCTAACCCAATTTTCTTGAGAACATTCATATTTAGCCATTAAAAATGATTCAATGTTCAATAGACGAATGGGAGTAGCAGATAAGTATCTTTCATGGACTTTCGTTCTAGTATCGTGATTCCCTATATGAAATTTTCCATCTGGGATTAATACAAAAATCATATTGGATTCATTATGACAATATTCTTCTACTGTATTTTGTAGATCTCCACAAGTATATGTTTTTTGTCCTAAGTATGTTAAACCAGGCAAATACACAGAGGCATAATGAGGGTCTTTTTTTTCATACACAGTTTCAGTTGTTTGATTCTCTGTATTTGTTTTTTGTGTGGAAGATAATGTTTGCGGAGATGCAGGATATTGCTTTCGTTTATTTTGAAGATATTTCCAATTGTCTTGATTTTTTTTAGGTAAATAAATAAATCGAACACCTACATTGAAATTTGAATAATTTTCTTCCCCACTTTCTCGTATTTCTATTCTAGATAATTGATATGAAGACTTATAATGACTGCCACGAATGCTTTTTTTTGCATTATTATAGGTGGTAATTCTTGGAATTTCTGTTTTTGGATGTTGTTGATGATTTTCAAAATAATCATCTTCGCACCACTCCATTACATTTCCTATCATGTCATGTAATCCAAAAGCATTGGGTTTTTTCTTCCCTACGATATTGAGATTTTGTGAATTGTCATTATACCAAGCATAATCTTTTAATAAAGAATCATTGTCCCCGAAATAATATGGTGCACTGCTCTTAGCTCGACAAGCATATTCCCACTGAGCTTCTGAAGGAAGACAAAAATCTGTTTTTTTACAAAATTCTTGGCATTCTTTCCAAGTTATATTAACTATAGGATGATCTGGGTGACTCTCTTGATGTTGTCTCCCCATAACTTTTTGCCAAATTTTTTGAGAACATTCATATTTTCCCATTAAAAAAGGTAAAATATGGATTTTTACAGGAGGTGAGGATTTTTCATATTTATTGCCATCCAGCCAAAATGGTTCTCCACCCATTACATATTCACCACCAGGAAGAAGAACAAACTCCATACCAGTGGCATTATGTATATATTCTTCCATTTCATTTTGTATTCCATTGCAATAATATATGTATTTGCTTTTCAAAACAAAGCCAGCTTGGTAGATTTCAGAACGAAAAAATGCCATTTCTTTTTCATTGTCATATACTGTTTCTAAAATATTTTCTGGAATTTTTTCTTGTATAGGGTCGACTTTGCTTTCGTGGATAGTAGTATTATCATAACTTGTGGGTCTTGAAAATAAAAATAAAATACTCAATATAAGTATAAAAATAATACTAATTATAATACCGTGTTGTACTATTTTTTCGTTCTTTTTATACCAAATCATTTGTTTATATTTTTTTGAAACTTTGCCTGTCCCATCTAAGAATTGTTTTAATTTAGAACATAATACTTTTGCATTTTTATATCGCTTTTGCTGTTTTTTTTGTAAACATTTGACAACAATTTCTTCTAACATTTCTGGAATTCTAGGATTGATGTCTCTTGGTAAAATAGGTTCTGTTTTGATGATATGTCGTAAAACATCGAGTGTTGTGTTGGCAGATGGGAAAACAAACTGTTTTGTCAACATTTCATAAAATATTGTTCCTAAACTATAAATGTCGGAACGTTCATCCACTAGGTCATTTTTTCCTTCTGCTTGTTCTGGTGACATGTTTACAGATCCTAAAATTTCATTGACCATAGTCAAGTTACGTGTAGGATCGTTTTTCACCTTAGCAAGACCAAAATCAAGCAGTATAGGTTCCCCATTGGGACGAACTAGAATATTAGATGATTTTATATCACGATGTAAATAACCGCAACTATGAATGTATGCTAAAGCATCTGCCAATTGATATACTAACGTTGCAATGATTTTCCAAGGTTTTCCTGTGATTTGATTCGTATATTTTATAATAGGAATTCCTTCGATATATTCCATAATCATATATGGTATGTTGTTATGTACTCCTGCCTCATATATTTTTATGATATTGGGGTGTTTTAATTTACTACATATTTCAGATTCTTGTAAAAAACGTTTTAATAATCGTTCGTTATTATCTGTCCCTAGCTTTAAAACAATTTTTATAGCAACGTACTCTCGGGACTCCATATGTTGAGCTAAATAGATAATCCCCATACCACCACGGTTGATTTCTTTTATAATCACATAATTTTTGATTCTCATTCCTGGCTCAAAACCAATTTTATCTAAAGGAGTCTCTTGAAATTCCATTGTTATGTCCTTTACATTAAACAATATATTGACGCACAAAAGTGCCTATATTTTCAATAGATTTTTCTGCTTCAGGAAGTACTGCTGCCATATAAGGGAAAACATGGGGCATACCTTCCCAAATTTCCAATTCTGTAGCTACTCCATCTCGTTCTGCATTTTTTGCTAAAAGGCGAGCATCATCTAATAATACTTCTAATGTACCTACTAAAATGAGCATAGGCGGAAGACCTGTTAAGTCAGCGAATACAGGAGAAATCAAAGGATTTGTAAAATCTTCAGTAGGCGAATAAAATTTGGCAATTTTTTTTAATACGTTGGGTCGTAACATAGGGTCTATTTTAACATTTAAACGATTACTTTCACTTGTATGTGTTAAATCTACCCAAGGGGAAATGCATACGGTACATTTTGGTAAGGGAAGTTGCAATTCACGAAGCTTTAATAAGGTAGACATTGTTAATCCACCACCTGCAGAATCTCCTGCTATTACGATTGTATCAGGATCTTTTCCTTGATCTAAAATGTATGTATATGCTTTGATAGAATCTTCTAAACCAGCAGGGAAAGGATGCTCTGGAGTTAAGCGATAATTAAAGATAAAGCCTTCCATATTACAGGTACGTGCTAAACGGGATACAAATTCTTTATGCATTTCAATAGAACCAAATGCATATCCACCACCATGGCAATAAAAAATAGTGCCACGAGGTTCTATGCCTTGGATGCGAACCCATGCTGCCTCTAAGCCATCGATATCTATAGATTTTATTTGAACATCTTTATCTAAAGGGAATATTTCTTTTGCTTGTTTCCACTCTTCGACACATTCTTCTATTTCCTTGAAAGGTAAATTGCCAACAAATCGACGAACTTGCAAAATAGGTACCATTAAAGAAATAGGTATTTTAGGTATTAATTGCGGATCTTTTATCATAATAATTCCTTTTCATATAAAATTTTTATAACTCAATTACTTAGATTCCTCATTTGTTTCAATGCCAATTTCACCTACACGTAATTTTGAAACAATAAAATTTATCAATACATGAGATTCTTCTATATTAGAGCCTACAGAATACCAACTTGCTTGGGAAACTACACTTGGGTTATCGATATTTCTATTTTGTTCCTGTAGAACACAAATTTTAAGAATATACCTAGATTGTTCAGAAATGCCTTTTTGAAGTTCAACTGGTTTTGGCAGATTTTTTGAATCTTCCTCTTCTTGATAATCTTCGATTTTTAAATATACTTTATTTTGAAAACTGTCCATATAATGTAAGGACATTTTTTGTTTCCATTCTGTTTCTAAAGTACGCTTTTCTTTAGAAGCTGATATGATATCGTAATGTTTAGAAATAATTTGATAAGAAGTGTTCCAAATATCATCATACTTATATGGTAAAGGACTTGAACTGATCCATTCTTTTTGAGAACAACTAGTACAACATAGTAATATTATACAAATGATCCATTTATTCATACAATATCCTTTATATATATATATATATTTTTGACTGATTATAGAAATATTTTATTCAAATAGTTTATAATAATTATGAGTGAAAGTCAATATATTTGAGGGATTTTGAAAGACGAATATTATCTTCATAATAAGCGTAAATATATTCTAAAATTATAGATATACTATTGAATAAATAGTAAAAGCAATTTTGGAAATCTATATCACAGATAATATGTATCCAAGATGTTTTTTTGGGTCTTTGTTTTAAATTATATCAAATTTCATGTAAAAAAACATTTCTATTTCATGGTCAAGAAATATTTGAAAAAATATAATAAAACGCTACAATGAGAAAAAATTTATTTTCTAATAATAGAAGAAATATACCTCACAAATATTATGCTTTTAATTGATTGCTTCTCCGAGCAAACTAACGGACATGTTCTCCAGAGTAAGACGGATATATTTCCCAGAGTAAATTAAAGAATTAAAAGAATTTGTTCCTCAGAGTAAATTACATTACGAAGTATTTTTGATGGCATGGAAAGTTGCCATGGAGAGTTATACTGTATGATACTAGATACAACTTGTAGTCGCATCCTACTTTTATTGGGTGAAGAAAAAACAAAAAGATTGCAACAACTTCACGTTTTAATTGTAGGTTTGGGTGCTGTTGGTTCTTTTGCTATTGAAGCATTGGCACGAACTGGCATAGGTCATCTTCATTTAGTTGATTTTGATCATATTAAATCAAGCAATATCAACCGACAATTATATGCATTGCAAACAACGATAGGGCTACAAAAAATTGATGTTGCCAAAGAACGCATTGCACAGATCAATCCATGTATACAAGTGTATACACAATCTTTATTCTGTGATAAAGAAACTGCAGATCCCTTATTTGAAACACATTATGATTATGTGATTGATGCCATTGATAGTGTGAATCCTAAAGTGGCACTCATTGCTGCTGCTATGAAACATAATGTACCCTTGATTTCTTCTATGGGAACAGCTGGAAGAATGGATCCTACACAATTACAATGCACAGATATTACAGAAGTGCGAGGTTGTACACTTTCACGCCATGTTCGAAAAAAACTTCATAAACAAGGGATTCGTACAGGGTTTCAAGCAGTGTGGTCCACAGAACCTTTTCAACAAACATTACAAAATAGTGATCCAGAAATGAAGGATTTTCAAGAACAAGAATTTTTTCAAAAAGGTCGTCCTCGTGCTCCCTTGCCTACTTTAATATTTGTTCCTGCGTCTGCTGGTTTGCTGTTAGCATCAAGAGTAGTGCAACATTTTTTAGAAGAATAAAAAAAATGCGTGAGAACAAAGAGAGTATGCATTAACGGTTGTCCATGTTGTATGCATATAGAAGGATCATTGTAATGGTATAGATGGATAATTGTATTATATTATGATGGAATGATAAAAAAATATACAAGGACAAAGAGAGTGTGCACTAAGGGTTGTTTATGTTGTATAAAATAGGACGGATCATTGTAGTATTATTATGGTTAGGTTATATATGTCATATATTTTTCATGAACAATCAAAACATTGTCATTTTATTAGATACGTCTTCTAGCATTGGCTATGCTTATGAAGGCAATTATGACAGAATGTATCAACAATATACAAAAAGTGTGGAAAAAATTTTACAAGAACATTCTTCCGCAGATATTTTTCTCTATACATTTTCAGATGATGTACAAACATATTTTGAACATATTACAGAAAATTTCCTACATTCTTGGCAATTTCATATTCAACCTTGTCAAGAAACATGTCCAGACAAAGCATTGTATAAAATTTTACAACAACATCAAAAACTTGATCTAGTATATCTTATTTCAGATGGACAATATTCTGATGTGCGTCATGAAAATCTTGTACAAATGAGTCAAAAATATAAAGTTTCTATACAATTTGTATCTAGTTTTAGTCATAGTCATTTTCAAGACATTGTTTTGCAATCTATTCACCTTGCTTCGCAATTTTTACAAGATCAAACAATACAAGGATATGCAGTTGTTTCTTCTTTAGAAGATGAAATTGTACAACTTTCTATAAAGATTCATGAAAAAACATACACGAGTCTACCTACGCATATATTAGCAAATCAGAAAAGTAGAATCTATTTTCATTTGCCAAGCCAAAATACAGGCAATTATTGGATACATTTTTCTGTACAAGGAACACGGGAAGAAATTTATCTAGGAAATAATACATTTTGTCATCATATTCAAGTTTGTGGATCACCCAATATTCAAATCATTGATTATAATGCTATTTCTCCTATGGACTGTGCAAAACAATATGACAAGTGGAAACATGCGAGTACAGTGATTCTTAAAAATGGAACTGCAGAACAACTGGGAAATGGTATGCAACTTCTTCATGATTATGTAGCACAAGGTGGAAGTTTATTTGTGATGGCTTCGCCTACAACTCTTGGCCCTGGAAATTATGCACAAACGATTTTAGAAAAAGCACTTCCTAGTTATTGCAATGCAGAACAAAACGAACCAATCCTTTTGCTCTTGGCATTAGATACATCAGGAAGTATGCAAGAAACTACTGATTATTTACAACAAGCAAAAACAGCTATTTTACAAGTAGAAACAAATTTAAAACAGAATCCACAAATACAGAATATAGTTCTGAGTTTTCTTATTTTTTCTCAAATAGCACAACAAAAAACAAAGTTTCAATCTATCCAGAATATAGATTTTGCACCGATTTTAAAAAATATCGTAGCACATGGTTCTACGTCTTTTTTAAATTGTTTGCAGCAAATCCAAGAAATATTTACAAATATTGACATACAGACTACACAAAAACATGTGATTATTTTATCTGATGGAATGGATCCAGTAGCAAGTCGCTCGCAAGAACTGTTTCAATATATACAATTTTTTCAAGAAAATCATATTTCTATTTCTGTTTTTCTCACAGGTACAGATTCATGGGATCTTTTAAAAACAATTGCAAAAGAAACAAATGGAAAAATATTTGAAAATACAGATTTTTCTGAACTGACACAACAAGTCTACCATATTTTTCAAGGCAAAATTAAAAAATCTACAGAACAAATTGTAGCTCCAGAGTTTCCTTATTTACAAAATAAAAGTATTTTTCAATATACACAGATTACACCTAAGTATAGGAGCAAAATACCTATACAGACTACATACCAAACACCTATTTTGCTTTTAGGACAATATATTTTAGGAAAAACAGCTGTTCTTACAGTGCATCCTACTTGGACAGATTTGCCTTTTGAACGATTGCAAGATGAAATTGTATCTTGGCTACAACCACAATTGAAAACAACCCAGATTTATTGTATACCACAAAACCAACAACTCCTTTGCATAAGTACTACACCTATGAAAACAATGAAAACAACTTGGACAAATTCCATGCATTCTTTTTTGAATCATCAAGTATGGATTCCTTTTCCACCTGTAGGGGAACACACTATCACAACGATTGATTTTAAAAATAAACAAGAAACACATCCATATACTACTACGTATACAGCAGAAGAATCGCAACTTTATTTACAACAACGAACATATCCTATGTTTCCACCAAAAGCAAATCAGCCACACAATCCTATATTTTTTGTTCTTTGGTTTTTATTTTTTCTTGTATTAGCAATCTATGAAAGTCAATTCAAAGGACGATCATTTAGTAAAAAATAACAATGATCGTCAAATGAAAGGACAATCATTGTATAATTATATAATTAGATAAAAAAAAATTGTTATGAATGTATCATTCATAACAATTTTAAAATTTGTAGATTAAAAACAATTATTTATTTTTAATGCAGACAAAATCTATTATCACTTTGCTACTTATTGGGTAATAAAGAAAGAACCGCCGCAATATTTTCCGAATTGTACGCAGTTATTCATTTGATCATAACCAATCCAGAAATATCCTCTTTCGCCCCAACCTGTACCCCAGCTATTTTTTACTTTAAAAGCTTGTTTGGCATCATCATAACCAACGATAGCTACTGCGTGTCCACCAGCTTGAGAACCAGATGTATATCTGTATACACCACCTGTGTAATTCATGAAGTCTCTATATACGACGAATGCACAATAGACTAAGCCATATTTGGAGAGATAAGATTTGATATCATCTACGCTAGGAGTACGTTTGTAACTCCAACTTGTGATTTTGTAATCAGAGCCAGAAGAGGAGCAAGCAGCTTCGTAGCCTTTATATGCACATTTAGATTCGCTAGTAACGCCTTTATTTTTGAGAAGATTTAAAGATGTATCTAGGTACCAACCATCGCAACCACCATAAGGACCAATTGCTTTGGCTTTCATCATGAAATCTTGTTCTGATAAATCATATGTTGCACCAGTTTTGATGAGTTTGAAGCTTTCATATGTGGCACATGCTGCAAAAGCATAGCAACTTCCACAACTGCCTTGATTTTTGATAGATGTATGTTTGGCTGTGAAGCTTCCTCTAAGTGGAAGTGCTTCTTCCATGTTTTCTTCTGGAAGTGCAGATATGTCAAATATTCCAGGAAGTACGCCGAAATATTTTTCACATTCAATAGGATCCATGTTGGTGAACATGGTTTCGCCTGCTGTCCAAGTTGCATTTGTTTCTTCTAGAAGTGTTTGCAGACTTCGAAGATCTTGTGCGCATACTGCTACACATAGAACTAAGCTTAATAGAAATAATTTTTTCATAGGTAACTCTCCTAATATAATTAAAAAACTTCATAGTTTTTGTAGTTTTTGCCTATAAAATAGAGCAAATTTTATGCCAATATATATATTATAAATTAGTACATGTATTTAAAAGGGTTATGAAAATTTAATGAATTATTTGTAGTCTTATATTTGTTACATTTAGTAACATCTTTGTATTTATATTACAATGTATATTTCAATGGATGAACAACATTATATTTATTACATGTTTCAATGAATGAAAAATATTGTATTTATATTACAATGTATATTTCAATATTTTGAATGAGTAATAGGAAACAATATAGACACTTTATGGGCAGAAATAAAAATTTCGTTTTCTTTTGTATAGAACTATATCGACATGTTGCATCCAATGGTTGATATCATATTTAATCCATGATTTGTTTGATTTTTGGTCGTTTGAGAAAAAATAAAACAATGCCTATGAGAAAAAATACAATGCCTATGTACAATCCTAGGGGAACGATTCCGCCAGTAAATTCTAATATATTGTCTACCATAGAAAAAAGAGGTGCAAGGATGTTTTCTCTTTCTTCTGGAGTTTTTGAATAAAGATGATAGAGGAACGAACAAATAGGAATCAAAACACCTAAGAGAATGGAAACAAATGCTTTTGTTTGTTTTGTGATAGTAATGGGCGTTTCTATTGTTTGGATAGTATTGTTTCCATAGCAAATTTCAATATGTGCATCTTTGATTTTTTCAAGTGCAACAGGTGTAATCCAAAACGTGCCTTTTGTATATGTAGGACGAATTTCAATCCTCAGTTGTTGGGGAACCGTAATGCAACCAGGGAAATGGGGATGAACTGTAATATAGGAATCGTTTTTAGAAATGGATTGTTCTGTTTGTTGTTTTTTATTTTTTTCAGGCATGGAAAAAATTTTGTCTCTGGAAACGTAAATGTGACAGGGATATACTTTATGGAGATACATTTTAGAATAATAATCTACGATAGTTTCTTTGTTGTCTTTCTTTTCTTCTTGTTGTTCTTGAATATCCTGTTGTTTTTTTACATCCTGTTGTTCCTGTAAAGATTCATCATTGCTTTTTTTAGGTTTCTCTGAAGATTCTTCTTTCTCTGGTTGGTCGTGAAACATATTGTGCAGTGATTTTTTCATGAATTCTCTAGTGTAGTCTTCCGGTTGAATGGCGGGATGGGCAGTGGAAATTTTCTCAGATTGAGCAATTTGATCCACAATGTCTAATTCTTTTTGCAATGTTTCTTGGCTATTATCTGAAGACAAATCTTCTTTAAGTTCAGGTGATAATTCTGAGTCAGGCGAAATAGTAACAGATGATTCTGGTGTTATAGACGATTCTGAGTCAGGCGAAATAGTAACAGATGATTCAGGTGTTATAGATGATTCTGAATCAGGCGAAATAGTAACAGGTGATTCTGGCGACATAATAGATTCTGAATCAGGCGAAATAGTAACAGGTGATTCTGGCGATATAGACGATTCTGAGTCAGGAGAAATAATCGTAGATGGTTTAGACAAATGATCTGATTCGTCTTTTGTAGAAACAGATTCTTCTCTATCTGCTGGCGTTTGTTTTTCATGGGATGAAATTTCATCTGGTGTGTCTAATACTGCTTTTGGATCTTGTTCCTGTTCATAATTCTTGGTACTTGTTGCTTGATGTTCTGGGATAGTAGTTTTAGAAATCGTTTCTTTGCTATCTTGATTTTTATTTTCTTGATAAATATCATACAAAGATTCTTGGTTTGTTGTTAATGCTGGAATAGTATCAGAAAATCCTAAATCAGAAATATCAAAACTAATGACACTGGGGTCTGTAGATAATAAATTGTCTAATTTATTACCTCGGAGTGCAGACTCTAGACGTTGTTCTTCTTCAGATATTTTCGTGTCATTGTCAAAATGAAATAGAGACGAAGGAATTTCTGGAGTGCTGTAAAAAAAATCTTGTTTTTTTTCTTCTGGAATAGAAATTTCTGGTTGACTAGGAAAATTTTGTTGTAAAGAATCAATAGAAATTTCTACTGCTTCTGGAATTTGATCAGGATCTAGGCCAGCGAGAACAGGAATGTCACCACCACTAAAATCCCAGCCAATAGAACTTGTTTCATTGCTATTGTCCATAGGAATGGCAGTCATAATTTCATCACTAGAAAATGGTTGCGTTGGTTCATGATCTGTAGATTTTAGTTTTTTCCAAGATTCGAAAGAAGGGTATAGATCATCAAAATTGATGCCACCTTCCTCTTCTGGCATATCTACATCATCACTTCTATCAGACCATAACGTTGCCATATTGCATTCATCATCTGACATTTCGTCTGCAGTGATGCGTTTCCCGTCTTTGATGATTAGCTTGTTGGAATCTTTTGTACGAGGATCCATTGTTTTATCATCGAAAACTTTTGGTAGAGGTTCTTCAAATGATTCGTTTTTATCTGTCCAGATTGTTGGTTCTTCACACTCCGCGAAATTGACTTCATGGAGATTTAATTTTTTCCCATCTTTAATAATTACTTGTTGGTGTTTTTCTTGGAAAATTTCCTTAGGCTGTTCTATAAGATATGTTTTTTTCCAATCTTCTTGGTTCTGGTGGTATAAAACTTGAATTTTATTTTTAATGGAAATTTCTGTGGAAAGAACTGGGAAAATATCAGATCCTGTAACCATCTGCAATTCTTCAAGTTTCGTCTTTTCAAAGGGATTGCTAATCGCAACACACAATCTATGTCCTTCTCGTCGAATAGGCAAAATACAGTAATATTCAGCAACATGTTTAGGTACATGGCTTAAAATTTCTGGAGAAATTTGCATACCTTCTAAATCTACACTCTCAATAGATAATACACGACTTGCTGTGGCAAGGATATCTTTTTCTTTTAAATACGACTCTTGTATTAAAATTTGAACAACAGATTGATTTTCTAACATGGCTATATGTAAAATAGATTCCCCTAATTCTCTAGTAATGAGCTGAGCTTGGACTAATATATCTATCATAGCTTTGTTAAAAGAAAATCCTCCTTGGCTCATCATTTTTCTATAGTCTGATTCCTTTTTTTGGACAGGTGCAGCAACTAAAACAGAACGAGGGTTTGCAGAAACAGAGCGTTCTGTGATTTCCACACGGTCAGCCTCAGCAGAACGAGAGTTTGCAGGAACGGGACGTTCTGTGATTTCCACACGGTCAGCCTCTGTGTAGTCATATTTTGTTTTTAATTCTGAAAGTGTTAAGCTTGTTGGCAATTCTTCGCCATGTAAAGAAATGATGACATTTTCAGCAGTTCGTTTAATTGGCGTTTCATATTTATTTTGTAAAATGTCCAACACTCTAGCTAATGTTGTTTCCTCTTTTACTTTTAAGGCAACTATTTTATTAATCAAACAATCTTTGATAATAACTTTTATCACATTTCCCATACATCGTGCCTTTCTTTTCTCCAATTGTTTTTTTCTTGCTATCCAAGGAATAGATACGGTATAATATTTTTATATTTATAAGGTGTACTTGTTTGTTTCTATCAAGCAAACACTATAATATTTTAAGGGCTGAAAAATGAGTCTATCCTCTTTTTTACAATCAAAAATTCCAAATATATATTGGGGCAAAGCTCCAAAAAATCTTTCTAAAAATGCAATTGTTTTTTTCCCATATAATCCAAATATTCTTCGATGCGGTCTTGCTTGTATTGTAGAATTCAAACAAAAACAACCAGAAAAAATTTGCATTTTTCAAGATTTGTATACAAAATTGTCTGGTCAAAATTCTATTGAGCAAATTTCAAATGCTTTTTTAGAAGAGTTAGAAACGCAAACCATGTTACAATCAGATGCAGATTTTTGTGCATTTGCAAAAAATGATAAACAACAAGAATACTTGTTGGGAATAGGACAAAAACTTCAATCTCTTATTGAAAAACAAGAAAAAAAATGGACATCGAATGAAAAACAAAATGTTATTCTTGTCCGTTTAAGAGATATCACTTGGCGCATCCAACAAGAACATCTAAAAAATTTAGAGAAAATACAATCCTTTCTACAACAACCTTTAAATAATATTCCTGATTCTGTATTGATTTCCTATCGAAGAATTAATAGCATCTTAAATTCTATAGACCGTTTAGAAATTCGTGGTAGAGATTCTGCAGGACTTGTTGCTACTCTTTTCTTAGATAATATACATTATAAGATACTAGATGAAAAATGGAAAGAAAAAAATTTATGGAAAGAATATGAAAATCGTCTTCAATTTCAGGATCTAATTTCTCAAACAATACGTCATCAAATTCAAAATGACCAACACGTTATTCACTTTACTTTTAAAGTTTGCAGTGAAATTGGAAAATTAGGTGACAATGCTTGCCGTTTACGAGAAATTATCCAACAAGATGCTGTTTTTCAAGAAGCTATATTTGCCAATCAAGAACCAATTCAATGTTTAGCACATACTCGATGGGCTTCTAATGGAATTATCAATATTTATAATTGCCATCCTTTAGATAATGCATATTTTCAAAATAATACAGAACACTTTGCAAACTTAACAAACCATCCATTATATAAAGGGGAAGTCAACATCTATGTTGCCATAAATGGTGACATTGATAATTATGATGAACTCAAAAGCAATATAGAAAAAGAAAATAATTTTCACATTTCTGATAAAGTAACAACAGATGCAAAGATTATTCCATTAATTGTGCAAGATAATATTAAAAAAGGAGCTAGCGTGGCAGAATCATTTCGCCAAGCAGTATCTCAATTTCAAGGTTCGCACGCAATTGCTTTGCAAACAAATTTAGAACCTGGAAAAATGTATTTGGCACTTCAAGGAAGTGGCCAAGCTATTTATCTTGGAATTGCACCAGAACGTTATGTGGTAGCATCTGAAGTATATGGAATCATTGAAGACACAGAGGAATATATAAAGATAGAGGGAGAAGCCCCTAAGATTGCTGATCAAGTCCATGCACAAGGTCAAATTTATATTTTGGATAATACAAAAGGTGGACTCCAGGGAATTCAAGCATTGTATTATGATGGAACTTCCTTGCCTGTGACGCAAAATATGGTGCAAAAAGCACAAATCAAAACAAGTGACATTGACCGACAAAATTTTGCCTATTTTTTTGAAAAAGAAATTTCACAATCGCCTACTTCCATTTTACATACTATGAGAGGTAAATTTGATGAAAATACGTATCAAATTTATTTTGATCAAGTTTTATCAGATACTATTTTACAAGCTTTACCAAGTAAAATAAAAAAAATTTATGTAGTGGGGCAAGGCACAGCTAGCATTGCTGCACAGTCTATTGCATATAGAATGTCAGAAACACTAGATAATTACATTATCTTTGGCATTAAATCTTCAGAATTATCAGGTTTTCATTTAAAAGATAATATGGAAGATACCTTGATTATTGCTGTCACACAATCAGGAACTACAACAGATACTAATCAAGCTGTAGATATGGCAAAAAAACGAGGTGCTTTATCGATTGCTATTGTCAATCGTCGAAATTCCCACATTACCAGCATGGTAGATAGTGTTTTATATACAAGTGATGGACGAGACATTGAAGTGTCTGTTGCTTCGACAAAAGCTTTTTACTCTCAAGTAGTGGCAGGAGAAATTTTAAGCATTGCCATTGCACAGAGCATTCAAAAATTAACGCCAGAACAAAGCAAACAACGATTGCAATCTTTAATGAAATTACCAGAACTCCTTCAAACCCTCCTTTCTCAAAAAAAACAAATCCAAGAAATAGCTAGCAAATGGAGTCTTACTCGTTCTCATTGGGCAATTGTAGGAAGTGGTCCTAATTTTATTTCTGCCCAAGAAATTCGCATCAAACTTTCAGAACTTTGTTATAAATCTATTGCCTGCGATTTTGTGGAAGATAAAAAGCACATTGATTTATCTTCAGAACCACTTATTTTGGTTTGTGCAGCAGGTTCGCCTAGTGCAGTCTTAGGAGACGTTATCAAAGATGTTGCCATATTCAAAGCCCACAACTCATTGCCTATCGTCATTGCACAAGAAAACGAACATAGATTTGATCCCTATGCTGTAGCTGTAATTCGAGTGCCAGAAGCTGATGATCTTTCTTCCTTAATCTTGAATACTATGGCTGGTCACTTATTTGGATACTACACCGCCCAAGCCATTCAAGAACAATCTCGTTTTTTTGCTTCCTTACGTACAAGTCTTGTGAGTAGATTGAGTACACATACACCTGATGAAATTTTGTGGGATCCACAGATGCAAAATGAAATTGAATATTTTACCCAAGAATTCCATAAACGAAGGAATTTAGGACAATTTAACTCTTCTCTCAATCCGAATCTATGCACAGACATTGCATTGCTTTTATATCATGCCACAGGAAAAGCATTGCCCCAAGGATTTAGCAATATCTTTCAACAACCTGGTTCTTCGAAATATCTTTTACATACATTAGTAGATAGACTTCACAAAGCTACAGAAGAAATGTCTCGTCCTATTGATGCCATCAAACACCAAGCAAAAACAGTCACTGTGGGAACTACTCGCTTAGAAACAAAACAAATCACATTCGAAGGTCCTATTTTCACAGCTTTTCAAAATGCTGGATTCCGCCTAGAACTTTTTCGCAAAGACACACTACAAAGATTACAACAAATACAACCAGCGATTCAAAATGTTCTAGGATATAGCTATTATCAAATCAACAACCTGAGTGCTACGGGCTATCCTACAGACAATACAAGCATTCAACTGATACGAAAAGATGGCATTGCAAAAAATATGACTTCACGATCTGACCAAGGACCAGTTCCTTTGATGGGAACAAAACGAAATGTTGCTTTAACAGGCGAAATTTTTTTAGGTCATGGTCTTGGTGACAAAAAAAATATCCTGATTATTCCCATGTATCAAAACAATACAATTCAAAGCCATCAACTTTTACTACATATTCAATACACGAGTTCGATTCAACCAGAACAAGCAAAACAAATTTTACAAGAAAAATATGAATACATCAAAAACATGGTCATAGAATCGAACGTACCTTGGGATGATAATCTTCTTCAAAAACTCTCCCCAGAACAACTCACAGAAAATCCCCAAACTATTACAGTATATCTAACCAAATAATTGGTTACGTGAAAGTGTCCAACACTTTCACGTAGCGTCCAACACTTTATTTTAACATTGTTATTTATCGTTATTTACATAGTATTGGATGCTATATTTTTAAGATTTTCAAATTGTTGTTCATCGTTATTTACATAGTATTGGATACTATGTTTTTTAATAGTGAATAGTGTAGACACTATGTTTTTTTAGATACGTAGGAGTAAGTAAAGGATGTTGTATTTTTGTATAGAGGTATGATTAAAGGAAGTTGTGCTTTGTATTATGGTATAAGTAAAGGATGTTGCGTTTTAAATATAGAGGGAGTGAATAAAGGATGTTGCGTTTTGGTATTTTAGGTTGGCCCTTAAAATATACAGAGAGTCCTTTGATTTTTAATAGTGTGTTTCAAAAAATAGGATTAGAAGCTACGTATGAAGTGTTTCCTATGCACGCACCTATGCAAGATATTTGGGATTTCTTGAAACAAAAAGAAATTTGTGGTTTGAATGTAACTACGCCTTATAAGGAACGAGTTTTAGAATGGAATATACAATGGTCAGAGGAAGTGCAAGCATTGGGTGCAGCCAATGTCATAGATTTTCGAACTATGCGTGGATATAATACAGATGGATTAGGTTTAATAGCAGATTTAAAACAACATCATGTTACTGTACAAGGGGCAAATGTTTTAGTTTTAGGTGCAGGAGGTGCTGCTCGAGCTGCAATCTATAGTTTATTAAAAGAAAATGCACATATTTGGTTATGGAATCGTACAAAAGAACGAGCAGAAACTTTGCGTGCTATGGATTCGAATAAAATTTTTGTAGTACCATGGAAAAATATTCCATGGAAAAACATTTCTTTAATTTTACAATGTACTTCTGTTGGTATGAAAGGAAATGAGGGGAATGCATGGGCAGGAGATGTTCCAGATCTAAAGGGAAAAATAGTATATGATATGATATATCAACCTCGGGAAACTATGTTTTGTACGATTGCAAAATTAAAAAATGCACAAGTTTTTTCTGGAATAGGAATGTTGATCGAACAAGCTCGATTTGGATTTGAAATTTGGACAGGATTGCAATTTCCTATAGATTTTGTGCAAAATTTGTCAAAAATATAAAAAAAAGTCATAATATAAAAAATATATTTATGGCAAAAATGGATAAGGAATATATTTATGGCAGAAAAAGATCAAAGTTTGAATATTCAGGGAAATATAAAAAAAGATATAGGATTTGGCATTAAACCGAAAATTTCTAATGATATGAGCTTTGGTATTTCATCAAAAATAGAAGATGTTGCACCAAAAATCTTGCAAGATAGTAATACAACACAGGTTTTTACTTCGAAAAGAAAACAAAACTTTTCATCAGAATTTATTCAAGTTTCTCCTAAAATGACAAAATCAGGGAGCGATTTTCGAATTGAAAGTCCTTTGAATGATTCTGCTCAAAATATTGGTGTACAGGGAGATACAAAAAACATATCTAGCATACCACCTATAGATGGTAAGAATCAAATGAGAATAGATTCATCTACCATAGGAATCCAAGATAAAAAAAAGACAAGTGGAAAAATTCCTCCTATAGGTGGTATAGCGAGTCCTATGCCCCAACCTGGAATGGCACCACCTAACCAGATGATGACAGGAGTATTGCGCCAAGATTTAGAAATTATTTTTCCAGGAAAACATGGAAATTATACTATGTTATTTGATAGAAATGCAGATGCATATTATCGAATGGATCCTGATATGCTAGAAGTTATTAGTTATATGAATGTTTCAGAACCTGTGGATGTATTTTTGAAAAAAATGAATGACAACGGTGTAATACTGGTGCAAGAAGAATTATTGCAAATTTTAGGTTTTCTGCAACAAAATAACTTGTTAGCTCCAGAGTATGGAAGAACAGAAGCAAAGTTAAAGCAACAGAAAATAATGAAAGAGAAAACAGCATTTTTACGAATGTCTAGTGCTTATTTATTTTTTCGATTGCCTCCTTGGCGTCCAGAACATTTTTTTGAAAAGATCGGACCTTATGTTAGCTGGCTTGCATCAAAATATGTGATCTATACTTTATGTGTTCCTGCATTTCTTGGCTATTTATTAATGATTCGCAATTTTGGAGAAGTTAAAACTACATTTCTAAATTCGCTTTCTTGGGCAACATTAGCAAAATATTTTGTTGCTATTATGTTTGTGAAAGTGATCCATGAATGTGCTCATTCTTTAGCTGCTATTCATTTTAAATGTCGTGTTCGTGGAATTGGCGTAGGTTTTATGGTATTTTATCCACGATTATATACAGACACAACAGATAGTTGGCGTCTTCCACGATCCCAACGATTGCTCATTGATGCTGCAGGTGTGATCATTGAATTGATTTTTGGTGGAATTGCTGCCTTGCTATGGTGTTACCTTCCACCTGGAGCTTGGCGTTCCACTATGTTTTATCTTTTTGCAGTGAGTACCATTAGCACATTATTTGTCAATGGAAACCCTTGTATTCGATACGATGGATATTATATTTTATGTGATGTCATGAAGATTGAAAATTTAATGACTCGTTCGAGCGAATATATAAAAGAATGGTTTCGTTGGTATGCATTCCGTCTAGGATCACCTCCAGAAAGTGAACGTCCCTTTTTTTTATTTGTTTTTGGAATCTGTAGCTTTATTTATCGATTTTTTCTATATACTGGCATTATTCTCATGATTTACTACAAGTTTGTAAAAGCTGTGGCAGTAGTCATGTTAATTTTAGAATTGTATAGTATTTTGATTTATCCTTTTTTTCGAGAGGTAAAAACTGTGCAAGCTTTATCAAAACAAACAAACAGTAAAGCTCATTGGTATATGATTTCTCTGGGGCTTGCTGTTCTATTTCTTGTTTTATTTTTCCCATATTCATGGAACATTGAACTTTCAGGTGAAATTGTACCTGTGCATCGTCAAATCGTTGTTGTTATGGAAGAGGGATATTTAAATGAAGATTTACCTCGAGAAGCAAAAGTTGTAAAAAAAGGTGATGTTCTTTTTTCACTTCGATCTAAATCTTTAGAGTTTGCCTTACAGAGACTATACACTACATTAGAATATGATAAACGACTATATAATTTACAACAAGTTGATGTAAATGCATTTTCTGAAGCCCAAGTAACAGAGAAAAAAATACAGTCTGATATTTTAAGCATAGAAGAACTAAACAGAAGAAAAGAAAATTTACAAGTGCGAGCACAGATGGATGGAAGATTTGTTTCTAAACTATATATGTTGTCTAAAAATGCATTTTTACCAAGAGGACAACAAGTAGGCGAAGTAGTTTCAGAACAACTCATGCTATATGGTTATGCCATGGATAGAGAAATATCAAATTTAAATCCAGGTGATATGGCAACAGTCTATACAAAAGATAGCTTACAAAAATTTAGTGCAAAAATTGTTCATGTCAATAGACTTTCTGCACGGTTAAAAAATTCACCACTGTTGCAACATCTTGGAGGTCCAATTCCTGTGTATATTGAAGAAGGAAAAGCAGAAAGTTATTCCTCTGTACTTGCATTGTATCGAGTAGAGCTTGAATTCACAGAACCACATACATTACTCACAGGGCGAACTGTTATTATCGATGTTCATCATACAGAACAATTATGGATACGAATTTGGAAACTCATTGTTTCAGCTTTTCGTAAGGAATTTTAACATCATTTTTATATTAAATGTAAAAAAAATTAGAATAATGCAACATAATGAATAGTGTCTAATACTGAAAAGATATTGGACACTATTTTTATTACCATTTAAAAATTACCATTCCATTTTATAAGAATATCATTGTATAGGAATATTGCAGTAATGTATGTTTGAAAAAAAATAATGTAACTACTATTAAACAATGAAGAAATGATATACAATGATTTTTATCTATATATAAAAAAATATTTTAATTATTGTTAAAGTTTATATATATTTTTTATCTTATTATTTAAGATTTATTATAAATTTTAATAATAACTTTTATAATAATAATTTATAAGGCCTAATTTTAATTTTTTGCAAAAAATTTGATTTTAAAAAAAAAAAATGATTTTTGCAAAAAAAGGTTGATTTTTTATTTTTTTATGTTTTAATCCTAAAATAGGGTATCCTGTATATTAAAATAGGGTATCTTATATATTTTTATAGTTAAATATAACTTTATATGTAATATTTTATTATGAAAATATATATAAATTTAGTACAACTTTTTAAAAAAATATCTTATAATATATGAAAAGTAGTACAAAATTTAATTTAATAGTACATAATCAGTGTTGCATTTTACATATATATATAGTAACACTGTGATAAATATAATAAATAAATAATAAATAATGAATAATATATAATATTATTTTATAACCTTCTCTGGGAGGGTAATATCAATGATGAATAATAAAAAGAATAAAGCGAGAAAATTTGAAGCGTTTCGTTTGGAAGATCGCGTTCTATTTGAAGCTGCTGCAGCAGCAGAAATTGTGGAAGCAAGTGAACATGCTGCAGAAGCACAACAAAATGAAGATAAAAATCAAAATCAAGATAAGGAAGAGTCTTTTGCAGATGTTCATATAGATGCTGGTGGCCTAGATGTAGATGAAGAGTCTGATTTTTCTGGTTCATCATTGCCTTCCCAATCTGAAGATGATGTAGATGATCATGATGATATGTATAATTCGCTGTTGGATGGGGAGATACCTGAACACAGCGACATAGATGATATGGAATTGAATGAATTTGTTGATGATATTGTCAGTGACTGGATGGATGCAAACGATGACTTAGATCATGATGATGATGACTTAGATCATGATGATGATGACTTAGAGTATGATGATGACTTAGAGCATGATAGTAACTTAGATTATGATGGTAACTTAGATTATGATGGTGACTTAGATCTTGGTGGTGACTTAGATCTTGGTGGATCTGAAGTGGATCATGGTGCTGGGCTATCTGAATTTCTCGAAATTCATGATTCTGACATGAGTTTGACAGTCCATGGAAATCGTGAACTTGTGATTATCAATTCTTCTGTTCCTGATGCAGAAAGTTTTTTATCAGACCAACATCATAGCAATCGTGATTATCTTGTGTTGGAAAGAGGAACAGATGCATTTGAAATTATCAATGATTATCTAGATGATTGTGACACAAAATATTCTGCTATCCATATTGTTTCCCATGGGGAAGACGGTGGCTTTTGGTTAAATGGGGAAAAAGTCAACTCTGATTCTCTAGATATTTCTGAATGGGAAAGCATTGGAGAGCACATTACAGATGATGGTGACATTTTATTCTATGGTTGTGATATTGCCCAAACAGACTATGGTCGTAATTTCTTGCAACAAATTGCAGATGCCTCTGGTGCAGACATTGCAGCAAGTATAGATACAACAGGGCTACATGGCAATTGGGATTTAGAATATACTATTGGCAATATTGAAGCTATGGAAATTTCTTTAGATTCTCCGTATGTTTTTGATTTAGCCTCTTATACAATTACTGTGGATGAAATCGGTGATTTGGAATTAGATAATGGCACGTATACTTTCCGTGAAGCTTTAATCCATGCTGGTCAAATTGCAGATATTTATGATGAAATTACAATTGTATTTAAAGCAGATGTGTTTGATACAGAAGCAAAACGTATTATTAGCATTAACAAAGAATTGATTCTTGACGACGCTCTATCAGATGGTACTACTTTAATAGTAAATGGTGCTGTTGGAAATGAACGCATTACCATTGAAGCAAGTGTTTACAATGCAACACATAGCATTTTAAAGACAGCTGATATAGACGGGACACTGGGCGATTGGGATTTATCTTTTTCTAACTTGATTTTACAAGGTGGAAAAGATGCAACCAACGGCGGTGTCTTTTTTATTGAGGGTGAAACAATTTCACTTTCTTTAGAAAATATTTTTGTAGAAGAGACAGAAGTACGGGAAAATGGTGGTGCAGTATATGCTAAAGCAACTAATGATGTTTCTGTCTTTCTAAGCGATTCTATTTTGCAAGCCAATTCAGCTACTTTGGGTTCAGCCATTTATAGTCATAGTGAAAATGGATTGTCCAAAGTAGAAGTAGAAAATTCTTCGATTATTAATAATCAAGCAATTGCAACTGCTACATATTCTTTTGGAGCTGGGATATATAGTAAAGGGCTAGATTCTGAAGTTAATATTGTGAATTCAACGATCGTAGGAAATAGTGCAGATACAGCTGGTGCTATTTATAGTCATTCTACACGTATGGATGGTGGTTTTTCTACGGTAAATATAATTAGTTCAACGATTGCTGGCAATACAGATAATAAAATTTCTGGTGGTATTTATGCACATGCTGCTTCTTCTACAAGTGAAGCTACTGTTTCCTTAGTCAATAGCATTGTGTATGGTAACTACACAGGGAATGATGCTGCAGATATTGCATTTAGTGAAGATAGTATAAATACTCTAAATGTAGCATATAGTATTTATGGTACTGCTAATGCAGATCCATCGCAAGATAGCATTGATGTTTCTCAATTTTCTACTACAAAAACGAATATTCATAATATTTTTGCAAATGATAGTGTGACTGATGAAGCAGAACGTTGGTTGCCTAAAGTTTCTGGAGCTGGTTCTGTAAATATTCGTAAAGGTGGAGAAGCAGCCATTCATGGTACATTAACAGGAAAATTAGGGGATGATTATTATTTCTTTAATATGTCGAATGGCCAATGGATGAGTTTCACCAATCCTCATACTGCAGTTTTTGATGGAAATGATGCTGTTTCTTTTGGTTTGGCTGGTTTTGTATATAAAGCAGATCAATTTGGGCATGATCGTGTTCATGCAGAAACAGGCTACAAGTATTTTAATGTAGGTGCAACTTCTTTAACTGAAAATTTTGATGCACCTACGATTACATATGACAATGGAAATGCTTTTGTTTGGGTAGATTACGATGGAAGCATTGACATTACAGATGGTCGTACAACATTACGAGAAGCCTTAGTATATTTAGCAAATTTGAACTTGGAAGATGGAAAAACATATACTATTCGTTTTGCAGATGCTTTTTTCCCAGCTTCTACTAGTGCTACCGTGACTTTGACAAATAGTCGTGGTTCAGATGGTGAACTTGTTTTGTCCAATGGTTTGGCAGGCAAAAAAGTTGTAATTGATGCAGGCAAGAATCAAAATAATTTAGACCAAACTGTCATCATTCAAGTGGAAAATGTGGGTCGTAAACGAATGGAAACCACAGAAGTTTGGCAAGATCAAGCAAATGCTGATCCATTCCGTGTTTTCCGAGTCGGAGCTACGTATGATACATGGAGTGATTGGGATATATCTCTGACTGGTATTATCCTGCATGGTGGAGCTGTGAGTGCAGATCATGAAGGAGGAGCTGGTGGTGCTATGTATGTGCATGGTAATGATGTAGCACTTTCCTTTACTCGGTCTGTTATCCAAGGATCACGAGCAAAACATCATGGTGGTGGTCTATATGTATTAGCTGAAAATGATTCTAATCTTATTTTTAATAATACAACTGTCATTGGAAATAAAGGGGGCGATGGTGGTGGTATTTATAATCATGCCCAACAAGCAACAATTACATTAAATAATGCTAGCATTCTTTCCAATACTAGTTCTGGTTATGGTGGTGGTATTTATAACTATAGCACAAATGGAGATGCTGATCTTTCTTTAGCAGGTACAAAAGTATCATTTAATGTTGCAAATTTTGACGGTGGTGGAATTTATAATGTATCTGATACTGGGGCTTCTAGAATTACTTTAACAAGTACATTATATGGTGCTGATGAAAATTATAAGATCAATCATTCTGTTATATCTAGTAATATTTCTCAAAATGGAAATGGTGCTGGTATTTATAGTCGTGGTTTGACTTCGAATTTGAACATTAAGGATTCTTGGATTTATTCTAATGCTACATATGGTACAGAAAGTTCAGGCGGTGGTATTTATAGTACTGCTGTTTCTTCTTCTG
>JAGOMP010000042.1 GCA_017993505.1 Planctomycetota bacterium | reverse complement strand
CCTCCCCAGAGCAACTGACACTTCCCCCCGAGCAAATCCAAATCCACCCCCGAGCAAGTTTGATCCCCCGAGCAAGTTTGCTATTATCAAATAAAAAGAAGCAAGGGAGTAAATATTTATTCCCTTGCTTCTTTTGCTTAATTTTTTAATTTTTTCTTTTCTTTTTTATAGTTGATTTTTTCTTTTTTTTGGCATTCTTACTTGCTTTATTTAATTTTTTGTTTTTTGTAGTTAATTTTTTATCTTGCTTATTTTTTTTAGTACCTTTGATTGTTTTATTTGATTTTTTATTTTTTTTAGCACCTTTGATTGTTTTATTTGATTTTTTATTTTTTGTAGGTTTTTTAATTATTTTTTTGTTATTTTTTTTCGATTTTTTTAATTTTTTCTTTTCTTTTTGTTGTATTTGTTCGTCTTCATCATCTATGTCTTCTAGACCCATTTCCAGATCTGTTAATTCTTGCAATGTGTTCTCATCTTCTATGAGTGTGAATTTTGTAGCAAGGAGATACATCATATTTTTGAATTTATAAATTTCGCCTTCTACTTCGTATTGAGATTTTGGTTGTAGTTTTTCTAGTAATTTCACTAGAATATTGTTTTCTAAAAGTATATAGCAATTTTCTTTTTCTGTATCTTGAAATACGTATCTATCTTTGTAAGAGTGGATTTGACCTGAAAGATTTTTTGTGTCAGCATAGAGTATTGAACTAATTATGACAAATAAGAAAAGGAATAGTTTTTTCATGGATTGCTCCTTATTAAAATAAAATAGTTGTATAGATTTTTTTGTTATTTGGTAAAAATGCAATTTATATGCCAAATAATATATTTTTTTTAATAAGGATTGATAAGGATTTGCGAATGTATGTGTAAAATTTTACACATTGAAAATTTTAAAAAATTTCACATTATATTTTTGATTTGTATATAATTTTTCAAAATAAATTATTGTTTTTGTATATTATAGTATAAGATATGCTTTAAAAAAAAACGTAAAAAAACTTGATTGTAGTATGAAAGATAGTATAATAAATTTGTTTCTTTTTTATATTTAGTATAAAGTATTTTAAGGTATTTTAAAATATGGCTCAAACAATTCATGAGTTTAAAGGGCTTACGGATGCTGAAGTATTAGAAAGTCGTCAAAAACATGGTGCGAATGTTATTACTCCAGTTGCGCGAGATCCTTGGTGGAAACAATGGCTGGAAAAATTTAATGACCCTATTATTCGCATTTTAATTGTAGCTGCTTTTGTGGCAATTTTAGTGGGAATAATAGATGGCAAATTTTATGAAGGCATTGGAATTATTGTTACTATTTTCTTAGCAACTACTCTTGGTTTTATAAATGAGTATAAAGCAAATAAAGAATTTGATATTCTAAATAAAGTAAATGATGAAGTCCCTGTAAAAGTGATTCGCAATGATGAAATTACTAGCATTCCTAAAAAGGATTTAGTTGTTGACGACATTGTATTGTTAGATACTGGTGACGAAGTCCCTGCAGATGCTGAAGTTTTACGAGCAATGTCTTTAAAGGTAGATGAATCTAAACTCACTGGTGAGTCTATGCCTGTGAAAAAGACTCCAGAAGATGATACAAGTGAGAAAGTAGAAAATGCATATCCATCCAATAAAGTTTTTCGCGGAACTAATGTAAGTGAAGGTCGTGGGACAATTCGTTTACTTTCTGTGGGAGATAAAACAGAAATTGGACAAGCTACTCAGTCTGCCTCCGAAGAAACTGGCAATGAAACACCATTGAATCGTCAATTAGGAAAATTAAGCAAGCTTATTGGCGTAATTGCGTTTGGAGTAGCTGCTTTTTTATATCTTTGTTTGATTCTTCGCGACTTTTATGATGGGAAGATGGATTTAATCGCTGCACAATGGTATTTTCTCATTTCTGTGATTGTTGCTACTCTTGTAGCTCTTATTCCAGTTTGGATTCCTATTGTTTATGATTTAAAAGAATTGATCAATAAAAAAACAAAACGACCACAATGGGTAGAAGAAGGCGGTCTTTTTTTATGGTTGAAGTCATGTACAGCAGGTATAATTGTATTGGGGATTTCTTTAGGTATTGGTTATTTTGCAAATCCATTTAAGCTTGCTCATATGACAGATGCTTTGATTGATCATACAATGGTAGAACAGCTTTTAGAGTATTTCATGGTTGCTGTGACATTGATTGTTGTTGCTGTTCCTGAGGGGTTACCCATGAGTGTAACTCTTAGTTTAGCATATAGTATGCGCAAGATGATTAAATCAAATGTTCTTGTACGAAATATGCATGCTTGTGAAACGATTGGTGCTGCAACAGTAATTTGTACTGATAAAACTGGTACATTGACATTGAATGAAATGCGTGTTCAAGAAATAGAAGCACCTTGTTTAGTGGACAAAAAATTAGACAGTGATAGAAATAAAGAACAAGAGATTATTATTAATTCGATTTCTGGGAATTCTACAGCTCATTTGGCAAAAGATAGTCACGGTGCAGATATTTATCTAGGAAATCCTACAGAAGGTGCAACTCTATTTTGGTTAAAAGATCAAGGTGTTGATTATCAAGAGTATAGAAATAAGTTTAGCATCAAAAAACAATGGGTTTTCACTACAGAACGAAAATATATGGCGACGGTTGGTTCTACGCCTCAAGTGCCTGAAGATATTGTGTATGTTAAGGGTGCCCCTGAAATTGTCATGCAATTTTGTTCGCAATTGCTTCTTCCCGATGGCGTAACTAATTTAGAAGATCATAGAACAAGTATCAAAGAAAAATTAGAAGCATGCCAAGGACGCGGCATGCGTACTTTAGGTTTTGCTTATCGAGTAGTTTCAGAAAAAGATATGCAAAAAACAGAAAAAGAAGTATTGCAAGATTTGATTTGGATTGGATATTGTGGCATTGCTGATGGATTGCGTCCAGAAACTCCTGGCGTAGTTGCCTCTTGTAAAGAAGCAGGAATTAAAGTTAAAGTATTAACAGGGGACAACCCACTTACAGCTAAAGAAATTTCTCGTCAAATTGGTCTAGGGCAAAATAAAGATCTTCCTTATAATTCTTTAACAGGTGTAGAATTTGGTTCTCTTCCTGAAGAAAAGTTACCAGAAGCAGCTAAAAATTTAGAAGTTCTTTCTAGAGCACGTCCTTTAGATAAGCTAAAACTTGTAAAACTTCTCAAAGCACAAAATGAAGTTGTTGCAGTTACAGGTGATGGAACAAATGATGCCCCAGCATTGAACCATGCTGATGTTGGGCTTGCAATGGGGAAAACAGGCACAGCTGTTGCTAAAGAAGCTAGTAATATTGTCATTATGGATGATTCGTTTCAAAGTATTGTCAATGCTGTTATGTGGGGACGTTCTTTGTATCAAAATATCCAGAAATTTATTTTATTTCAACTCACTATCAATTTTATTGCTATCGGCATTGTATTATTTGGACCTTTTATTGGTATTAACCTACCATTGACAGTCATTCAAATGTTGTGGGTCAATTTAATTATGGACACATTTGCAGCATTGGCTTTGGCTACAGAACCACCACAAAAAAGCGTCATGCAAAAACCTCCTCGACATCCAGAAAGTTTTATCATCACACCAGCTATGGCAGAGAATATTTTAATTGTAGGTCTTATTTTCCTTTCTATTCTCAGTTTTATGATTTATACAATTCAGAAAAATGGCATCAATGCTCAAGAATTAACTATATTCTTTACAACGTTTGTCATGCTTCAATTTTGGAATATGTTCAATGCAAAAACATTGGGAAGAACAGAATCTGCTTTTTATGGCATTAATCAAAATAAATCATTTTTATTGATTGCGTTCGTGATTCTTCTTGGACAAATTGGTATTGTACAATTCGGTGGTGAACAACTTTTTAGAACAGTGCCCTTAAATTTAAAAACTTGGCTTATTATTATTGTGGCAACTTCACCAGTTCTTATTGTTGGTGAATTCATCCGTTGGATGATGCGAATCAGAGATCGTAGAGCAAAAGCTTAGAAAAGATCTTAGAACGATAACGAAAAATAGAAAATATAAAATTGTAAAAAAAATAGTAGCTATGTATACATAGCTACTATTTTTTTATTCTTTACTTTTTATACAATTGTTTGTATATTTTTATTATTTTTTAAGATTAGATAATGCTTCTTTAATTCGTTGTATGCCTTTTTCAATCATGGCTTCGGAAGTGGCAAAGGATATTCTAAAGCAACGATCATCTCCAAAATCCATACCAGGAACTACAGCTACATGATATTTATCTAGCAAGTAACTAGCCATTTCTGTAGAATTGTGGATTGTTGTATCGCCATCTTTATAACCATAGTAGTAGGATGCGTCCACAAATAGATAAAAAGCACCTTGAGGACGAGTGGTAGAAATATGTGGTATATCTTGTAAGAGTTTATAACCTAAATTGCGACGATTTTCAAAGGCAATTTGCATATTTTTTAGATGAGATGAATCTTCTAAGTTATCTCTGATCGCTGCATATGCTGCTCGTTGAGAAACAGAACAAGCATTGCCAGTGAGATGGCTTTCTACTTTTGTCATTGCTTTAGCCACTGCAACGTGAGAAGCAGCATATCCAATTCTCCAACCTGTCATAGCAAAGGATTTAGAAACTCCGTTAATAACGATGACTTGGTCTCGAATTTCTGGAAAAGAAGCTAAGGAGATAAATTCAATATTATCATAGACAAGTTTTTCGTATATTTCATCTGAAATTACAAAGAGGTTATGTTTTTTGATAATAGGCAGAAGAGCTTCGATATGTTCTTTGTAATATACAGAGCCAGTAGGATTGGAGGGAGAGTTTAAAATTAAAGCTTTTGTTTTAGGTGTAATGTATTTTTCGATTTCTTCTGGTGTAAGAATGTAATTGTTTTCCGCACGAGAAGGCACAAATACAGGAACTGCACCTGCCATTATAACCATAGCAGGATAGCTTAACCAATAAGGAGCTGGGATAAGAACTTCATCGCCAGGTTCTGTGATAGCATGGATAGCAGCAGATAAACATTGTTTTCCACCACTTCCTACTACAATGTTTTCTCGTTTAAAGTGTGTTAAACCATTTTCTTTAGCAAATTTTTTAACTATGATGTCGCGCAATTCTGGAAGTCCAGCACCACTTGTGTATTTTGTAATATTGTTACAAATGGCTTGAAATGCTTCGATTTTTACGTTGTCAGGTGTATGAAAATCTGGTTCGCCTACAGTAAAGGAAACAACATCAATACCTTGTTTTTTCATTTCATCTACTTTAGCTTTTAAAGCTAGAGTTAAAGATGGAGTAATTTGCTCTAAAGATTTTCTTGTCGAAATCACAATTAATTCCTTAAATTTTGAATTTTGCAATGCCAAAAAGATGCAAGTAAGGGATATATGAATTTTACTTGCAAAGAATATAATAAAAGTATCCCACTGTTTATTATATCACTTTTAAAAAATTGTCAAATGAAAAATTGTTAAATGCATTTTAAGACAATATTTTTACTCTTCTTGAAATATGCTACTGTTAGAAAATTTCCCAAGTGCTAAGAGTGGAAAGTAGTGTCGATAGTAGTCGTAGCGAAGGTAGAAATATTTTCCAAATCCTGTACCTGTGAAATAATCTTCTTCCCAAGTTCCCTCTTCTGTTTGGTTCTTGATGAGCCATTCTATTCCACGTTGTATGGCATCTTTGTATTCTTCTGGTCTAGTAAGAAGTGTAAGGATTGCCCAAGCTGTTTGAGAAGGAATGCTAATAGGAAGGGGAGCGTATTGTTTTTCATCATCATAGGAATCGCAGGATTCACCCCATCCACCATCAGAGTTTTGTATCTTCACCATCCAATCACATGCTTTTTTGATGACATCATCTGTATCTGGATATAAAGCAAGACCAGAGACTGCAGACCATGTGCCATAGATGTGATTGACACCCCAACGTCCATACCAAGAACCATGTTTTTCTTGCTCTTTGTGTAGAAATTGAATGGTTTTTCGTACAATGTGGTTGTCGGGGCTAACATTGAGTTCACCTAGCAATTGTAAGCATCTGCCAGAAACATCTGCTGTGCTTGCATCTTGCCAATTTTCCATATCATTGAATGGAATAAGGTCTACGTAATCATCATCCACGCCTTGTTCAAAGGCACTCCAGCCACCATCATGATTTCTGATAGTCATAAGCCAGCGAAGTCCTCTTTGGATGCAGGAGTTCAATTCCTTTGTGGGATTTGGATTTTGTAAAAGTGCCATAAGAACAACGGCAGTGTCATCGGTATCAGGGTAATAGTTATTATAAAATTGAAATGCCCATCCACCACCGAATCCAGTTTTATTTCGAATTGCCCAGTCACCTTCTTGGTTGATTTGACTATCTATGACCCACTGATAGACAGGTTCTAGTTCTGGTGCATCCATATTGTAATTAGAATGAGACAGTGCATATAATGACCAAACTGTGTCCCAAACTGGTGAAACGCACGCTTGCATGGCGTTATTTCCTTTGATTTCTATAATGAATCGATGGAGAGCTTGAAATCCTCTATGGATAACATGGTGTTCTAGACCGTATCCTAAGGAATATAAGGCAATGATAGAGTACTGTATAGCTGGATAGATACCACCCCAGTCACCACTAGGATCTTGGTGGTTGAGAATCCATTGTTCACATCGTTTTACTGCAAGGATAGATAGGGAATTGTCGTCTAATGCATAATTTTTTGCAATTTTTTTAAACATGTTTTCCCAAAGATGGCGTCGTTTGTTTTGATAGGGTAAAATAGGAGTAAAATCTTCAAGTTCTGAAGGCTGTAAAGGAAAATTAGAAAATGTGTAATTTTTATGATATAAAATAGCCATAGGAATAAGAGACGTACGAATCCAATATGCAATGGAATAGATAGAAAATTCAGCTTCGTCAGGCAACAATATGAGGTAAGGATTGATTTCTGGTATGCTACTCCAAGGAGTTAATCCGTAAATGGCTAGTAGCAATTTTGTTTCCATGTTGATATCTTCATGGAAATCAAGTGTTTTTAAGTATTGGTAAACTTGTGTAAGTTCTGGGCTATTTTTTTCATATCCAAGTGCACGACCTGCTAAGTACATTAATAAGTTGCTAGATGGGTGTGGTTTAGCTTGATAATATAATCCAATAAGACCTTGTTCATCTCTACAGGAAAGGATATATTGAAACATATTGTCATAAAAGTTGTGTGTTTCATGACCTACTCCCATGGACATAAGAATAAACTGTGCACTGAGACCAGCATTAGTTTCGATTTTTGCATGCCAATATTTTTCTTCTTTTATGTTTTGAAGAAGCCATTTTTGGGCATTTTGAATAGTATTTTTTATTTTACCCTTTGTTTGTTTTGCTGTCTGTTTTTGTGGAATTCTTGTTTTAAATGTTTCTATAATAGTAGTGATGGCTTTGGCGTCTTTATAATCTTCTAAAAAATCTTCTGGGCTTTCGATTTCGATTCCCATATGACGGCATCCTTTCTCTGTTCTACAAATGAAGACTTCTTTTTGTTTTGTATAAAAAGATTCCTTTTTTGTATAAAAAGATTTAAAAAGATTTCTTTTTGTTTTAAGAAATATAAAAGATATATAATATATAATATATCTTATATTTATTATATTTTATGATTTTATTATAAAAAATAAAAGATTCTTTACATAGAATCTTTTATGATTTTTAATAAGTTTATTATATTGTTTTGTCTTTTATATTGTTTCGTTCTCTTTGGAAGAGTTTTTGTAATGCTCCATTGTCATCAACGGCTTTGTCAGCTTGTATATGAAGTTCTTTTACTTCTTTTCTTGTGATTTTAAGCGGCATACCTAATAGTAAATCCATTGTTTTTGTTTGTGCAAGATGGATTGTTCTCAGTGCGAAAAGAACTGGTAAAGTACAAAAAATACGAATGTCTGTTTCTTGTTCTGGTATAAGAAGTGTGTATTCAATAGATCTGTCTAAATAAGGTAAGATGTATTGAATCATATCGTGTACCATAGATTCGTATCTTTCATCTATGGAATCTTGTAGAAAATTTTCTATGTTGATGTTGTGTTTTTGCAACACTGTTCTAGGCAAGTAGATAACTCCGCGTTCGTTATCCCCTAAGATCCCTTTTAAAATATTCGTGAGTTGCAATCCTAAAGCAAAATCAATTTCCCGTTCTTGCATTTGTTTTTGAATTTTTGGTGTAATACTTTCTCTCGAGTCTGCAAAGGCTTTTGTCAAGAATTCTCCTACAGTGCCTGCTACATAGTAGCAATATTGATCTAGGTCTGGGAGATCTGTTAAGCCTTGCAGTTTATGGTTTTTTTCTCGTGCAATTGTTTTTGCCATACCTTGTGCCATTTTTCGCACACATTCTTTGATGGCGTCTTGTATATTTTCGGGAAATGTATCATAGACTTCCATGACTTTATGTGTACCATGGAGTAAATCAATATCATTGCCTTGATATTGATCTTTAGGAAAGTTATTGTTAAAAGCACTTAGTAAACTGTCTCTTTGTGATGTGCAAAGTTCTATAGCAGCTCGCTCTAAAAGTTGAATTCTCATGTTAGTATCTGCTTGATTCGTATCTTCTAGCGTATCTAAAATGCGACAGATGAGATAGCCTACTCCAATTTGTGTAGTTAATGGTTTATCTAAGGCTTCTATGCCTATAGCAAATGTTCTAGATACAAGGGGGAGCATATCTTCGCAGTATTGTTTGGATTCGTCGATCATGTATTTTTATTTTCCTTTTCCGCTCAAGAATTTTCTTGACTCTGTTTAAAATGATCTTCCAAAAGAAAAGCTAAATATTTGTTTTTCATCTTCCTTTTCTTTACAGATGGGATATCCGAAATCTAATGCCAATGGGCGTGGTCCTAGGAAAGGCACTTTAATTCTAAGTCCTGTACCTATAGTAACTCGGACATTTTCAAAAATAGAATCATCAACTCTGGGGGTAACATTCCCTATATCTGAGAAGAATACAAGACGCAAAACGTCTTGATAAAGTGGAAGGCTGTATTCTATAGTTCCTATGAACATACAATTTCCACCAATTGGATCATTGGCACGTGTAGGATCTTTTTCTCTGGGCGAGGCACTTCTATATTCAAAACCACGCAATGTATTGATACCACCAGCAAAATATCGTTCAAAGACTGGAATATTATCGGAATTATCAATGGCATCTGCAAAGCCCATTTTTAATCCAAGGCTTAAAATGTGTTTATTGCCAGCTTGGGTTGTGTAAAGGGAAGTAAACCAGGCAAGACGAATATTGAATTTGGAAAAATCATAATCACCACCTAAGAAAACACCAGCCAATTCATAGGAAAGCCCAATGATAAATCCTCGAGTTGGTAATATATAATCATCTCTTGTGTCAATGGTATAATCTAACATTAAGGAAGAGACTAAGCTAGAACCTTTAACATCTACTACATCCCAAGGTGCATCTCTGTCTAATTTTTTAACTCGTACGTTGTCAAGGCGATATGTAAGTTTTAAGACAGAATCTTTAGTAATTTGGTGGCCTATCATGATTTGTGTGCCTAGAGTATGTTCTTCCCAAGATTCTCGTCCACGTGCTAAGCTGTATACTTCAGGAGCAAATGTCCAATCTGTTCCAAATAAATGAGGTTCTGTAAAGCCAATTTTAAATCGTAAGTAATCTTTACCTGCTTGGAAATAGACATCGAATTGTTGACCTGCACCTGTGAAGCTTTCCCCACTAAGAAAATCTGCTAAGCTAGTGGGAGGTTTGGCAATGTCAAAATTTCGTTTTATTAAGTAAATTTCTCCCACAGCCCCCATATCAGATGTGATACCTGCTGCAAATCGAATATTCCCTGTCTGTCCTTCTTCCACCTGAAAAATAATGTCTTTCCAATTTGGCGAAGCTGTTTCTTCAAAACTGACTTTAATAGTTTCAAAGTAACGGAGTCGTTGCAATCGCATTTTGCTGTCATCTACTCTGCCTAAGTGAAATTGTTCGCCAGGGGAAATTTGCAATTCTCGTCGAATTACGTTTTCTTTTGTTAAATCATTACCGCGAATTTCTACTCTTCTGATGTAATTGACAGCTCCTTCTTCAATGGTGTAATATAAAGTAACTTGGTAGGTATCTAAGTCTGTGATTTTCCAATTAGGATAAATTTTGATGTTTAAGAAACCGTTTTCACCATAAAGATGTTCTAATTTGTTTTTATCTGTGAGCATGTCGCCTTGTTTGAAAATAGATTTTTCTTTCATGATGAGGCGAACTTTAAATTCTTCTTCAGAAAATATTGTGTTTCCTTGAAAAACAATGTCACTCACGTAATAGCGTGGTCCTTCGTCTATACTAATATTGATGGTGAGTTTTGTTCGATCTGTGGAATAAAATAAATCTCGAAGGTGAACTTGTGCATCTAAAAATCCTTCAGAGCGATAGTAATTTCGCATAAGGATTAAATCTTCTTGAAATGTGTCAGCATTATAATATTGATTACTAAAAATTCCACTTTCTTTTGTCTGTGATAAATTTAAAAGTTCTCCTTTAGTAAAAAATTTATTGCCAAAAAAACAGATTTCATCAATTTTGACTTGGGGTCCTTCTTGTATGTATATATCTAAATCTACCCAATTTCCTGCTACTTTTGTATCTGTTTTAACTTCTACAAAAGGGTAGCCTTTTTTATTGTAATGTTCTTTAATTTTAATCACATCTAAAGAAAGCAAGTAAGGAGCAAGGTATCTTTCTTGGGCAAGTCGCATAAGTTTTAATAAATCGCGTTCGTTGATCTGATAATTGCCATGAAATCGAATTTCACCGATGAGTTGGTTTTCTGTGACTATAAATTGAATATGAAGCCCTTCTGAAGTTTGTTCTGTTTGGACTTCTATATTAGTAAAAAATGCCAATTTATGAAGTCGCTGTATATCATTTCTTAGTGATTCTGATGAAAATGGTTTTCCAACTTGTGTCTCTAATTTCGTTTTTATATTTTCTTCTGTATTGGTCATAAGACCTTTGATAGTAATTTTATGCACAAAATCTCTTCCTTGTGCATAGAGAATCCCATCAAGAATGAAAAAACAAAAAAGAAAAAGCAAATATTGTTTCAACTGGTTCATAAAAGTCTAAATATGAAAGCTCCTTCGTGCAATGAAAGATAACTCTCCTCTCCTTTCTTTGTGCTAAGAAGGTACATCGTTAGATAGAGTGACAAATCTCATGTGTTGCTTAAAGAAAAACAAATCTGCTGTTCCAGTTGGACCATTTCTATGTTTAGCAACGATCACTTCAGCCATACCTTGTTTTTGGCTATCTGGAAAGTAATATTCATCTCTATAAAGGAACATAATGATATCAGCATCTTGTTCTAGAGCCCCTGATTCTCGTAAGTCGGACATCCTAGGTCGATGATCGTCTCGTGCATCTACTGCACGGTTTAATTGAGATAATCCAATAACAGGGATATTAAGCTCGCGAGCAAGCCCTTTTAATCCTCTAGAAATAAAAGAAATTTCTTGTTGTCTATTTTCTGTTCTATTGCTACCACGACTTTCCATAAGTTGAATATAATCAATAATGATTAAGTTGATATCATGCAATGATTTATATCTTCTTGCTTTGGCTCTCATTTCACTTAATGACATGCTAGCTGTGTCGTCAATATAAATGGGGGCTTTTTCTAATGCTTCTTTTTCTTGTAGCAATATAAATCGTTCATCAGGTGTAATGCTACCATCATGAAAACGATGAGGACTGATTCTAGCGAGACTACATAACATGTTTCTGGCCACTTGTGTTTTTGCCATCTCTAAGCTAAAGATCAAAACTCCTTTTCTCTGAAATATCCCAATGTGAGAGGCCATATTTAATGCAAAACTTGTTTTTCCCATACTAGGTCGTGCTGCTAAGATAATGAGGGCTGAATCTTGTAATCCTGAAATGATTCGATCTAAGACTGAAAATCCTGTGCTAATCCCTTTATTTTTTTCATCATTGCTATCTAACTCTGCAAGAACATCTAAAAGAATATGTTGTATGTGTACAGGTTCAGAGGATATTTTTTTCTGCGTGATGTCAAAAATAATACTTTCTGCTTTATCTAAAAGATCATTTAGAGTATATTGTTCACTCTCCGCAAGTTTAATAATATCTTGTGCAGCAAGCACTAAAAGTCTCATGATACCTTTTTCACGTACCACTTCAGCAAAGTAACTAGCATTTCCGCCAGAATACATCGCTCCCATAAGTTGCGACAAATATTCATCTGAAGTTAATTGCATTACACCTTTGTGTTTGAGTTCTTCTTTAATAGAAGCAGGAATAATAGGCTTTCCATCGTCATACAGGTTTTTTATAGCTTCAAAAAGAATTTGATGGCTTTCTTTTGTGAAATAACTTTTCTGGAGAGATTGTATAATTTCGCCTGCTATTGAGTCTTCAATGAGAAGACTTCCCAGTACACCGATTTCGGCTTCTAAACTTTGTGGTAGTCGGGAGTTCTCCACCATTGTTTTCTCGCATTTCTATATATTTGATGAATAATTTGATGTTCTGAAGAACGTTTGGAGGGTGAAAACCCTAATTGCAGTTGCAATTAGGGATGAATTTCTAGTCCTGCGTTTCGTTGATGATCCAAACTTTGCTTTTGACCACAACTTCGGGATGTAATTGAATTTGAAGAGGGAAAATACCTAATTCTTTGATAGGATATTTTGTTTCATCTTCGAGTTGAAACATATTAGCGTCCACTGCAAAACCCATTTTTCGAAAAGATTCTGCAATTTTGTTATATGTAACAGAACCGAAAAGAGTGTTGTCTTCGTTTGCTTTTGCAGCAATTTCGCACATACTGACTTCCAATTCTTTGGCAAGTCTTTTCATTTCATCTCTTCTAGCAAGTTCTAATTGTTTTTGTTGTCGTTTCCAAATTTCAATTTGGCGGAGATTGTCTTCAGTTGCAAAATTTGCCATTCCCATAGGGATCAAATAATTGCGTCCGTATCCTTTTTTTACTTTAACAATTTCGCCTTTTCGTCCTAATTTAGGAACATCTTGCATAAGTAATAGTTGTAAATCCTTCATCCTGTTTCCTTTTATAAGACACCCTTGTTTTTTTACAAACAAGGGTCATTTCATTGATCCGACGAATTGCCGGATGAGAATGGCATTCTTATCCAACGTAGGGCATGAGAGCCATATATCTTGCTCGTTTAATTGCCCCTTTGGCTTTTCTTTGGTGGCGTGCACAGTTTCCAGATCTTTTTCTGGAAAATAATTTCCCTTGGGATGTACAAAGCTTTTGTAAAGTTTGGATATCTTTGTAATCAATTATGTCTATGCCTTCTCTACAAAATCGACACCGCGACTTTTCTGTATCCTTTCGGTATCGTTTTTTAGTCATTCATATTCTCCTATATGCGGTTGTTTCTTATAATATGGTTACTAATGTAACTATTTGTAATTTTATTGATTTACTCTAATTTAAAAATTAAAAATTAAAGTCTACAGAACGAATGATTCTTGAAATCTATTCAGTAGTTGCATCCGTATCGTCTTCGTCTTCGTCTTCGTCTTCGACTTCTTCTTCAACTTCCACTGTTTTCTTGGGGGCTTTATACATAAGTTGTAGGCTATCTGCCATCACTCGTAGTTTGCTACGTTTTTCACCTGTTTTTGTTTCCCAAGCGTCCAAATAGAGTCTTCCTTCTAGGAAAACATGACTACCTTTGGTGAGTTGTTTTACGCATGCTTCTGCCTTGTTCTGCCATACTGTAACGTCTACAAAACAGGTATCTCTCTTTTTTTCGCCATTGCTGGTTGTGTAATGACGATTGACTGCTAATCCAAATTCTGCCACTGGTGTGCCATTGGGAGTAAAACGTAATTCAGGCTTTCTTGTAAGATTGCCAATGAGATATACTTTGTTCAAACTAGCCATTGGGAACTCCTAATTTTTCATTGTTTCTTGATCTGCATCGCAAAATGCGATTGCATAGTGTTTGATTCAGAGGTGCAACTTATTCTTCATCATCCTCGTCATCGTCATCATCGTCGTCATCGTCGTCGTTGTCGTCGTTGTCGTCATCGTCGTCGTCATCGTCGTCATCGTCGTTTACTACATAATCTTCGTCAGTTGCACTTTCGTCAGGTGCACTTTCTTCGTCAAATTTTTGTTCGTCTTGGTTGAATTTTTGTTGTACTAATACCAATGTACGCATCACTAATTCAGATAGTTGAACGTCTTTTCTGAAAATATTGACGTTTTCTAATGGCATTTGGAAGTAAAACAACAAATACGCTGCTCTTTTATGTCCATTGATTTCATAAGCCAATTTTCTTTCGCCCCATTTTTTGGAGTTCAGAACTGTACCGCCACGTCGTACAATCATGTCCGTTAATTGTTTTTTGATACTTTCCCAATCTTGGGCAGCTTTGCTCGGATCAATCATGAACATTGCTTCATATACTTTTGATTCCATTCTACACCTTAAATTGCTAGAATTTTTTTGAGTTTTATATTTGATTCGTTGTACAATACTTTATTTTAAGAATTAAATTGATTCATCGTTGTTTCTATTCCGAATCGAATCCATGTTTCTACTGCTTCTGCTATTTTTGGAATAATAATAGCTAGTTCGATTTCTTCATCAGGAGTGAATTTTCCTAATACATAATCAGGGTAATTACAAGATGGATTGCCAATACCTACTCGAATTCTTGCGAATTCTTGTGTTTTTAAATGTTGAATAATAGATTGCAATCCTTTATGTCCACCACTTGAACCTTGGTATCGAATTCGTATCTTTCCAAAGGGCAAGGCAAGGTCATCACTAATCACTAAAAAATCTTGCATTGGAATTTTATAATAGCTTAAGAACCCTTTTGCACAATTCCCAGTGAGATTGACATATGTTAATGGTTTGACAAGAAAAATTTCATCTTCATCATCTCTTTTTTTAGCTATCATAGCATCAAAAGAGGAGTGTTGAGTTTGTAAGTTCCATTTGCTAATAAGATTATCAATTACTCGAAATCCTATATTATGCCTTGTTTTTTGATATTCTTTTCCTGGATTTCCAATCCCAATGATTAATTTTTTCAAATGTCCTACCTTTATGAATAGAAATTAATGATCTTTTTTCATTTCTTCGCGAGACTTTGTAATTCTTTCTGGTTCTGTTGCAGAATCTTCAGAAATTTCTTCTTCTTCGTCTACTTTAGGAGCATGTACTATGGTTATAATTGCCTCTGGATCGTTTGTGATTTCTAATTCAGGAGCAATTTTGAGATCATGAACTCGAATGTTCATTCCAATGTCTAGTTTTTCAACATTGACAGAAATTTTTTCTGGGATGTGAATTGGCAAACAAGTAACTTCAAGTTGTAGCAAGTTCTTTTCCCATACACCACCATTTTGAGTACCAATAGGAATTCCAATATAATGGATTGGTACAGCGATCTCTACTTTTGCATTTAAATCAATGCGATAGAAATCAATGTGGAGCATGTTTTCACCAAATGTATCATAGCTAATTTCTTTGATAATGACATTTTCATGAACATCATCTTCTAGTATAAGGTTGAAGACTTTTTCATTTTTGTCTAATAAAGCTTTGAATTCTTCTTTATTGATTTCAATAGCATAAACTTCTTTTTTGTGTCCATAGATAATGGCTGGGATCATGCCTGTTTTTCTAAGTTTTTTACAAGCATTCTTTCCTATGGAAGTCCTTCTTTTTACTGCAATACTTGCCATTCGTTTAAAAATCCTTTCTAAGGCTTTACGAATTAGCTTGTCCTATACAAGCCTCTAAGGAACTGAATTGCTTATTTTGCGTTCATTATATGTTTATGCAATTCAGAAATGTATATATATTTTTTTAAATTTGCGTGGTTTAGATCTTTTTTCAGCCGGACCGATCTATTTCCCATCTGCTATCTCTAAAATATACCACATCTTTTTAATATGTCAATATTTTATTTTTAAAAAACATTCATAAAAAAAGTATATTGCTATGATTATAAATCCTTCGTAGTATAAATACACATTCTTTTTCTATTGTTTTATTTTTATATATTATCTTGATTGTATTGGGATAAGGATTCGTTATTGCATTGAGATAAGGATTCGTTAAAAAAATAAAAACAACTTGCTTTTCAATATGAAATAAGGCAAAATAGTAAAAAATTGTTTTCAAAAATGACTCTTAGAATTTAAGAAAATATAAATTTTTATAAAGGAAAATAATAATGAAAAAAATCTTGTGTTTTCTTTTATTTTGTTTGACTTGTATCCATGCGCAAGATTATTTTACAGATGGACAAGTATATAAAGAAATTTATCGCCTTTCTTTGAATTTTCAAGAACGATTGTATCGTGAATCATATATGGAACGAAATAGTAATGATTTTCCTATGGCATATTTTTATTATGGTCGTTTAATGCAACATATGAATCAAAAAGGGGATAAATATTTTGAAAAAATTGTTGAAAATACAAAGTTACCCTTATATCCACAGTGGGCAAAATTTAGTCTTTTATTAATAAACGTGGCAGAGAACAATAAAAAAATTATAGAGATTTTCGAGAAAGAAAAAGATGGCGGATTATTGGCAGGATATTTAGTATTATCTATTTCTACATTAGATCGTAACATATTAAAACCTGTGGCTACGCGTCTTGCTCAAATTTCTGTCCAAGGTGAATATGTGCAAGATTTAAAAGCATATGCATTAGGTTTATATAATTTTTACCATGAACCTTCCTCTAAACATGCCACAGAATTATTAGAAATAAAGCTTCCTTCTTACCGTCAAAATGGCAACTTATTTTTTGATTCTTTATATTACTTCCATATGTCACAAGCCTGTTTTTATTTATATTCTGAAAACCCTAAAGACGTATACCATCATATATTATCTTTATTGTACCAACAAAAAATAAACGAAGCGAACACTATATATCGCAACAATATGGACAATTTATCAGAAGATCAGCTCATTTGTATACGTACATATAGTGGTCATTATTCTCTTGCAGAAAATATTATTAAAATTGTGGATGAATATTTAGAAACATATAGAAAAAAAGAGCAAGTTTTAGAATTATTGCATGCTTTAATCTATAATAAACAATATGAAATTGTTGCTATGTATCTTCCCATTGAATGGGAAGAAGATGTAGAATACCAAAAAGAACTTTGGTTTTTGCAATACCAAGTTGGTGATGCTGAAATGCGCAATTTAGTACGCCAAGAAATAGATAATTGGTGGTCTATGTATGGTGTGGCTGATGAATCGGCTTTATCTATGTTGCGTCTTTCCCTTTGTCTTTTAGGTGATACATATATTACACCACATGCTCGACGCCTTCTATCTGTAAATAATCCTTTTTATGGGAAAGAGAAAATTTTAACAAATTATCCAAGCACGCAAACTTTGCGTTCCTTAATTTTGCTATATGTTGCATCCGGTAGGAAGTAATTGAAATTTTTCGTTCCTTAATTTTGCTATATATTGCATCTGTAGAAAGTAAAAAAGAGTTCTCTTCTATTATATATATAAAGAGAACTCTTTTTTTATTTACAGATACCTAGTTAATTGCATAGTTTTTATTTACAAATACACAGATAATTGAACAGTTTGTTGAGAATGATTTAATTCAATGCGATCAAAACTTTTCACAATTAAAGTAGCAGCAATATATAGGAGTTCTGAATCTACTTCAGACAATTCTGATCGTATTTCTTCTTGGCTAGGCACATTATTTATTTTAGAAGTCAATACGTTACCTAATAAATTATTGTCTTCTTGTTCTGGGAAATTTAATTCTCTTTCTCGATTTTTTTTCGTCAATATTTGCCGATATTGTTGAAACATATTCAATAAATTTTGGTAAGATTTTTCTAAAAACCTTGAAAAAGTATAAAGAAAACAAATTGGTGTTTTATGAATATCTAATTGTAATTGTGCATTATCTGTGGGATTTCGTAAAATTTGAATGATTTCAATTATGCCTGTAGGAATGAGAGCAATCTTTTCTTTGCTAATCCTAGTATGGTTCAGCATAATTTCTAAAAAATGAACTAATTTTGACAATGTTTTTTGGTCTGTAGGAAATATTAATGATAAGTTATTTTTTTGCAAAAAAATTTCGTTATTTTCAATTTGAGAATCAAATACAGTAGGTAAGTGGGAAGGAATATTTTCTGTTTGTTGAAGTAAATACATTGTATATTCTCCTACTTTGATTCGATCTCCCTCTTTTAAATGTTTTTGTTGACAAAGTTGATTGTTGATAAAAATTTCATTATTTTCTTGCAACGATTTTAAAAGCACTTGTTTATTATGCAACTGTATCAAGCAGTGTTCTTTTTTAATATGATCATCTTTTAAAGAAATATGGCAACCTTCAGAACCAATTTTCAATTTGTGTCCATCTATTTTATAGGATGCAATGACATTGTCTAAATACTTGACTTTTATATATGGAAATTTTTTAGTGAAAAAATGAGGGAAACCAGCCTTTTTTTCTTGGATAAAAGAAGAAAGATTTGTTATCTTTTTTTCTTGTAGCCAAGCAAATCCCTTAGGAGTATAAACTTCCTCTAATTTTCGTTGTAATTGAATTTCATCTTTCATATTTTTTAAAAATTGAAGTTGGGAAAGATTTTCTTCATTATAAATCAAAAATTTATTTTCCAAAATTGTCAAATATGCTGCTAGACTATTATTTGTGGGACCATAGCCATCATAATATAAATATTTTTTATCTAGATGATTGGAAACAGTAGTTAATTTTGAACATCTTCTTCTTGGATGTAATATTAACATCTGCATAATAAGATGAGACACTTCTTCAGGAATATCTTGACAAATAAGATGAGGTGGCACTGTTTCATTTATTATATTTGCAAATGTTATCAATGTTTTATCAGAATGCAAAAAAGATTTCATTGGAGAAATGCCTGTTAAAATTTCATAAGCAACACAACCTAAAGAAAAAATATCACTTTCTTCTGCTAACTCTTCTTGAAACCATTGTTCAGGCGAAGAATACTCTGTATTTTGTAAACCAAGTGCAGAAGTCCAAAAATCATTCAACTTACAACCACCTTGCGTTGTAATATGAATATTATTAGGTCGAATATTTTTATGTAAAAGGAAATGATGAGCATAAAAAAGACCACGTGCAATTTGACTAATGATAAACATAGCCAATTTTACAGGAATTAAAAGTCCCATGTGAATATGTTTTTGATGCAAATTTTTTAAATTTATACCATCTATATAATCGGTTACTATGATCCATATATATGGTTTAGGTTGATGTAAATTTTTAATAAAACGCAACGTTTGATTTTTTCTTCTATGTAAATTAAGGCGTTGAATGTCTAATGAATTCTCTTGATCATCACATTCTGTTTTTTGGAGTGTCTCTACAATCGAAGGGGAAAATATATTTTTAGGCAAATATTCTAAACCATACAATTTAACAATATTTTCATGGCGAAGTTGTACGGCTACATTCATATCGCGTTGAAGTTGTAGCAACTGATGCTCGTTTATTTCTTTTATAATTTTGCAAGTTAAATAATCTTGTACGCCTCCTGAACTTCGTTTTGCTAGATAGGCAACACCAGTTCTGCCACTTCCAATCTTTTTTAGAATGTTGTAACTAGAATTTGTTGAAAATTGAAATTCTTGGAAATCAGTTGATTTTTGCATATTTTTATGTTCTTTGAAAGCAGGTTATAAAGGCGGTTTCAGTATAATTTCTAAGGTTTTAAAAAGTTTTTTTTGATATTACATTCTTTTTTCAAAATGATCACAAAGAAAGTTTAGTACAATGTTTAAAGTTTTCGAAATTTTTTCTGTATAATGTTTTTTTACAATATGTTAAAAGGGCGGTTTTAGTACAATGTTTAAAGTTTTCGAAATTTTTTCTGTATAATGTTTTTTTACAATATGTTAAAAAGGAGGTTCAGGTGTAGTTTCTGGTGCATCAGAAACAGTTTTCTCTGATTTTGTTTTTGTACTTTTTGTTTTTGTCTTTGTTTTTTTTAAGGAAATTTCAACTTCTTCTTCGCACATTTGAATCTTACAAGAATCATTTACAAAACCTTCTTTATTTTCTATTTGTACTTTTTGGGATGCTTGATTTTTTTCAGCTTGTTCTTTTGTAGGCAAAATTTGATACACTTCAGGCTGGTGAGGATGTAAAGTCAAAATACCAGTATTTTCATCATGTATCACTCGAAGAGGATAAGGGAGAATTGGCGTAGTCACAGATTTTATAGCACGAATCGTTGTGACTTTATCACGATACTTTCCATTCCAAAATTCAGCCATTTCTTTTGAAGTTAAAGACACTTCTTCTAATAAAAAAACTGTATCTGCTGTATGAATCAAGGCTTCGCCACCTACAGGCATTCCTGTATCTCGAATTTGGCCAATAGTAATGCAAGTTACACTATTCTCATGATTATACGTTTTTAAAGCTGCCAGATTATCGGCTGTTCTTGTTTTCGTAGGATCTAATGTATTTAAAGAATCAATAATAATAAACTTTGTCTTTTCTTTTTCTACTAGATATCGATAACAAGTAATAAAATTATCCCAAGTTTGTCCTTTATGATATTGACTTTGAATCACAGCAATATTTTTAGCAATTTTTTTTTGGAATTGAGCTTCTGAAAGACTAAGCATTTTCATACCAATTTTAGTTAGACGGCTACATAAATCATCGCGTCCAGAATCTTTTTCATCCATAAATCCTTCTTCAGCCACAACAAATGCACATTTCATTCCACTTAGAGCAACTTTACATAGTGCAGCAAGTGCAGTTCTTGTTTTGCCTTTGCCAGGAGGACCTGCAAATGTAATGGTACAACCCTTAGGTACTCCACCTAAAGAATATTTACCATCTTCTGTTAAACATAAGGAATCAAGAATGTCATTCACAGACAAAGCTTGTTGTGTTTTTACAACGCTACGATACTGATGAGGTCGAATAATGTTCGCCTTTAAACCAGGATCTATATCTTGGTCTATACTTTGAGTTGTAAAAGGTTGGGCAGCCCAATCTTGACCTAACCCCACAATTCCCATTTGCGAAGTCATCATTTGCATCATTTGCATCATCTGCATTTGCATTTGATTGACATACATAGGATCTTGGATAGGAGCAGCTGGATAATTAGGTGCTATTTGTCCTGTTTGTTGTTGCTCATTTTCATTAGAAAACATCGGTGGCATTGGTTTTCGTGCCATTCTTTTACTCCGATACTATAGTATAAATATACACATTTAATAATGATTATTTTCATAGATATATTGAAAATATATTGTACCAAATCAACAACAATCTTGCAAAAAAAATATTCATATAGTACGTAGAAGCTATATAAAAAAGTATTTCTAATAGTGTTATATAAAAAAATATTTCTAACAATACTTAGAAACTATATAAAAAAATATCTGACACTCCAAAATAAAGTGTCAGATATTTTTTTATTCTTTTTTTGATATTCTACATATATCCTAGGCTACGTAATTTTTGCATAGTATAGGCGTTTTCTTTATCTTGGGCACGACCACTTCGTTCAGAAATTTTCGTTGTTTCCAATTCATGCACAATTTTAGAAATAGTATTTGCATTAGAAGGAATAGGCATACAACATGTTTGACAACCAATACTTCGATATCGTTGTCCATTTTTAGCAAAATATAGAGAGACCATGGGAATATTTTCTTTTTGAATATATTCCCAAATTTGTAATTCTGTCCAATGTAGCATAGGATGCACTCGTAAATGTTCATCTTGCCCTACATTGTCTTGATATAAATTCCACATTTCAGCTGGTTGATCTTGGTAATTCCAAATAAAAACATCATTTCTTGGAGAAAAATATCGCTCTTTAGCTCGGATACCATGTTCATCTCTTCGTATAGCTAAGAAGAGTGCCTCAAATTTTTTTTCATGCAATGTTTGTTTTAAAGCTTCTGTTTTTAGTGCATGACAACAACGAAATTTTTCTTTTTCTGGTGACATACCATCTGCCAAGGCTGTTTTATTTTGACTAACTAGTAAATTTAAATTCCATTCTTTAACATATTTATCCCGAAATTCATAAATTTCTGGAAATTTATAGCTTGTATCAATGTGAATAACAGGAAAAGGAATATGACCAAAAAATGCTTTTCGTGCTATCCAAAGCATTGCAGTAGAATCTTTTCCAATAGACCATAAAAGTCCAATATTTCGAAACCGACTATATGCCTCTCGAAATATATAAATGCTTTGATTTTCTAATTCTTCTAAGTCTATCATATTGTACTTTCTTCTTGTATCAAAATCTTTTCAAAGTGTCTGACATCATGTAATATATATATGAAATTGCTAAAATAGTGTCAGATACTTTGAAAGAACAAATGCAATGAACATTTTATTAATTTTTTGAATTTTTATTATATTTATTTTTCATTAATTCTATAAAATTAATGAAATTTTAATATATTTTAAAGATGAATTATATTTATCTTATTGTAATCTATGAACATTTTATTAATTTTTTGAATATTCATTATGTTTATCTTATTGTAATCTATTAAAATTTTATTAATTTTTTGAATATTCACTACATTTGTTCTTGTTGTATTCTATATTATAGAATATTGAAGTTAGGACCACCATTTCCATTATAGAATATTGAAGTTAGGACCACCATTTCCTTCAGGTGCTCTCCATTCAATATTTTGGTATGGATCCATAATGTCGCATGTTTTGCAATGTAAACAGTTTGAAAAATTGATTTGTAGTTTTCCGTCGACTCTTTCATAGACTTGGGCTGGGCAGAAATATTGGCAAGGAGTGCCATATTCTTGAGGACAACGTTCTACACAAATATCTGGATCTTTAATATGGATATGACATGGTTGGTTTTCTTCATGTTTAGTTCCAGAATAATATACGCTAGTAAGTTTATCAAATGTGAGTTTTTGGTCTCCTTCGTAAGATATTGCAGGTGCTTTCTTTTGGTATGTGTCTTTTTTTGCCATAGTTGTGTAGTCTTCTTGACTTCGTGTTCTTGCCCATAGACCACGACCAAAAGTGAAAAATTGGAGTCCTGTATGAAAAATGCCTTCAAATAATGTTCGATGGTATGATTGACGGAAGTTTCGAACTTTCCACATTTCTTTTTTTATAGCACCAGTGCGTACTGCTTTTTCATATTGTGACAATGTTTGTGCTGAATAATCATTTTTTTGCAATGCATGTAAGATAGTATCTGCAGCAACCATTCCTGATTTCATAGCTAGATGAATTCCTTTGAGGCGCATAACATTGACTAGAGAAATACAATCACCTATCATTAAATATCCATCACCGTGCATTTTTGGAACAGACCAATAACCACCTTCTGGGATTGTTTTTGCACCATATTTTTCCAATGTGCCGTCTTTTAAGATCGATTTAATATAAGGATGTTGTTTGTACGTTTGTAAAAGACGATGGCAATCTGTATAGGGATCTTTTCCATCTAGTCCGACCACGATTCCAATAGCAACCCTGTTATCTGCTAGACCATAGACAAAGGCGCCACCAAATTGATAATATGGTAGAGGCCAACCCATGGAATGAAACATCTTACCTGCAGGAAATCGTCCTTCTGGCAATTGCCAAATTTCTTTTGTTCCTGTGGCATAGCACATAGGATTTTTTCCATCTTGTAAGTGTTTTTCTCTAATGAGTTTTTTTGTAAGATGACCATGCGTTCCTTCTGCTAGAACTGTTACTTTCGCTCGAATATCTATACCAAGTTCGTAATTGCTTCGTTGTTGTCCATCTTTGTCAATGCCTTTATCCCCTGTGCGAACGCCTACGATTTTGCCATCTTCTTCTAAAAGCTCTACACCAGCTGTTTCTGTAACTATTTCAATTTCTTGTTCTTCTGCAAGTTTTCCTAACCATTTGACAAATTTTCCTAAACTGATGAGTTGAAAATTTTTGTTATGCATGATCGGAGGTGTATAGGGAATTTTGAATTTCATATGTTTTGTAAAAAAATACATGCTGTCTGAGAAAACTTTTGCTTCGTAGGGAGGGGTAAGATCTGCTAAGTTAGGGAAAAGTTCTGACATAATGCGTGTGTCTAAGACAGCACCAGAAAGTGTATGTGCCCCTAAATTCGCACCTTTTTCTAAGATAATGATTTGCGGAGATTCTATTTTTTCTCCCTTACCTGTTTCTTCCACTTGTTGATTGTGTTTTTGGACGATTTGTTTTAGGTGTAAAGCTGAGCTTAATGATGCTGGACCTCCACCTATGTATACGACATCGACTTCAATGGTATCTCGTTCCATTTGTTCTTCCTAATTTTTACTATGTTTTTTTTTAATCAAGAGTTATTCTCTTATATTCCAAATATATTTTATATAGTTGAATGAACTAAGAGTTATTTTCTTGGTTTCTAAATGTATTTTATATAGTTGAATGAACTAAGAGTTATTTTCTTGGTTTCTAAATGTATTTGATACAATTTTACAAATATATAAAATATTCCATATATACTACTTCCGTTCCTACAAACCTATAAAATCCTATAAATAGCTAAAAAAATCTATAAATAAGATTTCTGTTGTATTTCTGTTTCAACCTTGCTGGTTACAATCTGATTTATTACTAAATCTGACTGCATTGCCGTCAAGTCCGCAGACGTAAATTCGGCAAGAACTTTGCCT
>JAGOMP010000041.1 GCA_017993505.1 Planctomycetota bacterium | reverse complement strand
AAATACTTCCTATTGCCTTCCAAATCGTTTTTTTTTCACTGCAAAATTTTCTGAAATTCCCTCTATTTTTTGCAAAATCTCTCTAATTTTTCTCAAATTTGACAATTTTCTTCTTCTCCCCAGAGCAACTTCGCACGTGATTCTCCCCAGAGCAAATTGCCTCTCCAGAGCAACATTGAGCAACATTTAACTCCTCAGAGCAACTTTTTTTCCCCAGAGCAAGTTTGCTTCCCAGAGCAACATTTCTTTTCGCACGGATTCTCCCCAAAGCAAATTGCTTCCCCAGAGCAACTTTGAGCAACATTTAACTTCCCAGAGCAAATTTTTTTCCCCAGAGCAAGTTTGCCTCCCCAGAGCAAGTTTGCCTCCCCAGAGCAACTTTTGCCTCCCCAGAGTAACATTTGCCTCCCCAGAGTAATAAAAAAATGATGAAATGATGCGATAAAAAATGAAAATGCACATGCACATGCAATGCACATGCAATCGCATCATTTTTTTATTGAGTTTTATCTATAAGTTTAAATATTCTATAATGCCTTTTTGATATTTTGCTTGAAATGCTCTGTTGACTTTTTCAATGGGATTTGCACCAAGAAATGTAAGAAGTTCGTTGAGTTTTGTTCGTCGTTCTTCTTTATCTTCAATTTTAGCAAGTTCGACAATATTGTCTTCAATTTCAAAGTAGTGTAGTTTATCATTAAGAGGAAGTTGCCAAAATAGTAAAAAACCTCGTTTTGGGAATTCAATGCCAAGAATTCCATATGAATAGATCATTAATATGTGTTCTAAGGTAGTTCTTTGTTCTATTAATATTTGTTTTTGTTCCTCAAGTGTTTTCATGGTACAAGGAGTGCCAATCATTTCAATATAAAATTTGAGTTTTGGTTCTGTTCCTGAAGGGCGTGCAATGATTCTGCAAGAAGAAACTATATCTGTAGGTTCCATGTGTAACACAATGACGTTTCGAGAGGCTGTGTCTGTAGGTGAAAGATGTGGTGTACCTTGCCATCGATCATATTTTTTTTGTAAAATGAAGTGATCTATGCTTTCGATGGGTTCTGTTCGCAATGTCTGCATAATTTTTGCAATTTGATCCATTCCTTGAACACCTGTAAGGCGTATTTCTGTAAGGTAGTTGTGGCAATATCCATATTCTACATAAATTTCGTTCAAGTAGTCAATGAGTGTTTTATCTTGTTTTTTCAATACAGCTGCTAATTCTGCAAGCCAAATCGCAGCACCTGCTGCGTCTTTATCTCGTGCGTAATTGCCAATGAGAAAGCCGTGACTTTCTTCTGTACCAAGAATAAAATCATCCATTTTTCCTTCTTGTTCGAGCTGATTCATGATATTCCCGATGTATTTGAACCCTACTAATAAATTTCCAATGCATCGAACATTGTTTTTGTGAGCAATTTTTTCAATAAGGGAGTTGGTGACTTCTGTTTTAATAACGGTGCTGTTGAGATTCAGTGTTCCTTTTTCTTTTCGTTGTAAGATGCCGTATTGTGTAAGTATAATTCCGATCTCATTTCCGTTGATAAATTGCCATTTTTCATTATGGCGTACCATAATTCCAATTCTATCCGCATCAGGATCTGTACTGAGTATGATGTCTGCGTTTACTTTATTCGCTTCTTCTAATGCTGTTTGAAAGGATTCTTGAACTTCTGGATTAGGAATTCGAAATGTAACGTTTTCAAAATCGCCACTGAGATTGGAAGTTTTGGAATCCAATGTAACTTTAAATCCTGCTTTTTGTAAAATAGGGTAAACAGATGACATTCCTGTACCGTGTAAAGCAGAATACAAAATATGTATGTCTCTTTCTGATGAACAAGAAAGTTTACACACTGCATCATGATAAGCATTGTCTATGGATTCATCAAGAAATGTAATTAAATTTTGTTCACAAGCTTGTTCAAATGGAATGGTATTGATTTCTTTGACATTCTGTGTGACTTCGTCCACAAGCATTTGGTCTAAAGGAGGAATGAGTTGTCCACCAAATTCATCATATACTTTTTTTCCATTGTCTGTTGGTAAATTGTGGCTTGCACTGAACATGGCACCTGAAATAGCGTGTAAGTAGCGAATGCTGAAAGATAATTGAGGAGTACTACGAGGTGCACGATATAAGTAGACTTGAATTCCGTTGGCTGCATAGACTTGAGCAGCTAAATGAGAAAGACGTTCTCCATCTAAATTTTGAACTGGATTGGAAATTTTATCGTTATATACGCCTTTTTGTGTGTATTTTCGAACGTCATACGTTAAGACTATACCACGCTTTTTGGCTTCTTCACCAAATTTATTAATAAGATATCGAGAATGCCCTTGTGCAGAAGATTGTATTGTCCAACCATTGATACGATTCGGTCCAATGCCTACTGAACCTCGTCGCCCTCCTGTCCCAAAAGGTAGGACTTGATAAAAGGAATTGAGCAATTTATCCCATTTTTTTGATTCCACCCAATATTGAATTTGAGGTACATATTCTTGAAACATAGGATCTGTAAGCCAAAGTTTTATATTTTGTAAGGCTGCTTCTTTGTATTTTTCAGAGATAGATAAATTGATAAAACCATCTTTGATAAGAGATATGAAAGTGTCTATATCTACCATAGAATCAATTCTCCTTAGATATTTTTCTTTATTGTCATATTTGTTATCTTATTTAGAATAAAAATCTTATTTATTTGTATTTGTAATAAAAATTTTATTTATCTTTATAGGTTGGTCAATAAAATTCTCAATAATAGAATTCGTATTAGTTTATTTATAATAGAGGTTTTGCTTGTTTTTGCAAAGAAGATTTTTATTTGTAGATGTGCAATGTGCAAAAGAAGTAAATGTGAACAGGCAAAAAAATAGCCTGTATGGAAAAAAATAAGCCGGTTTCTGTCCTTTTTAATTTTATCTAAAAAGTGGTGATCATTTATCTAGATGAGATGTTGCCATATCATTCAAGCAGTCTACCCAAAAGTCTAACGAAGCGGACAACTTCTTCTTTCCTATTTGACCTTTCACTAGGTGGGGTTTACCATGCCAAAAATGTCGCCATTTTTGCGGTGAGCTCTTACCTCGCCTTTTCACCCTTACTTCATTCAATATAGAAATTTATGAAAGGAGGACATAAGAATATGAATGAAGTGGTTTGTTTTCTGTGGCACTTTCCCTAGAATTACTTCTGGTGGGCGTTACCCACCACCTTGTCCTATGGTGACCGGACTTTCCTCTTTTAAAGCTATGTTCAAAGCGATCACCCTTTTTTCCTACAGGCTATGGTATAGTATAACGTTTTTTTTAAAAATATCAAAATATTTTCAAAAAAATTTTTTTTTATTTTTTGTTAAAAAAAGTTATTGACTTTTAAAAAAAAATAAGTATAATTGTGTCATACCAATTGGGGGATTAGCGCAGTTGGGAGCGCGTTTGGCTGGCAGCCAAAAGGTCAGGGGTTCGAACCCCCTATCCTCCACAATTTAGGCTACAATAAGTAGCCTTTTTTATTATATATATATAGTCTATATAGTCTGCAAAAATTGAAAACAATTTTAATTTTTGAAATTATGGCCCACTTCTTATGTTATCTAAATTTTTAGATTGTGAGAAAAATCGGGCATTTTATGAAAATTCCTATAAAGCAGAATACCATAATGCTGTAGGAAAAAAAAGAAGGAAAAAGTCATGATTTCAGGTATCTTAGGGAAAAAAATTGGTATGATCCAAATTTTCAAACAAGGTCAATGCTTTCCTGTCACGGTTGTGGAAGTTGGACCTTGTACTGTATTGCAAGTTAAAACAGAAGAAACAGATGGCTACACAGCACTTCAATTAGGTTATGAAGAAAAAAAAGTCAAAGACACATCTAAAGGTGCAAGACGCATTCGTCGAGCAACTAAAGCGGAAATCGGTCATGCTAAAAAACATGCAGACACAACCCCTAAAAAATTCGTCCGTGAAGTTGCATGGGATGGCAAAGATGAAATTGTAGCAGGTCAACAAATTACAATCGAACTTCTTGAAAAAATGCCTTATGTAGACATCATTGGCACATCTAGAGGTCGTGGATTTCAAGGTACTGTAAGACGTCACCATTTTAAAGGCGGTTCAAAATCTCATGGTCAATCTGATAGACTTCGAGCTCCTGGTTCTATTGGATCTTCTGCGTCTCCTTCCCGCGTTTTCAAAGGTAAAAAAATGGCAGGTCAAATGGGGAATGCACGTTGCACAGTCCAAAATCTTCAAGTTATTGACATCGATAAAGAACGCAACTGGGTTTCAGTTATGGGTTCTGTACCAGGTCCTAATGGTGGATATATTATCGTTCGAAAAAGCAAACATTGCAAATAATTAATTCAAATATAAAAAAGGATGAAAATATTTTCATCCTTTTTTTATTTATTGTATTTATTTTATTATCTTTGTTTAAATAAGTTATTATAAATTATTTAATAACTTATTCACTTGAGGATTGTTATGCATGATTTTTTTAAAATACATATAGGATTTAAAATTTTTAAAGATAATTTTTATTTAGCAACGCAAATTATTAGACGTGATGTAGAAATGAAATATAAAGGCTCCACACTAGGTCTTGCTTGGAGTCTTGCACATCCTTTACTTATGCTAACTGTCTACACTATTGTTTTTACAAAAATTTTTAAAGCAATCAGTGAAGATCCTACAGTGCCATATTCTCTTTTTTTATTGTCAGGAATGGCGACATATAATATTTTTAGAGAGACAGTTTTCAGTAGTTGCATGCTCTTCATCAATAATAAAAATTATGTGAAAAAAATTATTTTTCCTTTAGAAATTCTTCCTATGACAAAAGCTATCTCTTGTTTGATTTTTGGTCTTTTTTGGTTTATATTATTATTTTTTGGACTTATCATTTTTACAAACAAATTGTCTTGGAATATTCTATTTTTTCCTCTTATTTTGATTCCTCTAGTCATTTTTTCAACTGGTATTTCTTATTTTTCTTCCTCCATTACTGTATATCTACGTGATTTTGAACATGTTGTTAGTGTCTTATTACAGGCTCTTTTCTTTCTAACACCTATCTGTTATTCCACTCGCAATTTTACTCCTAAGATGATTTGGTATTTGCGTTTAAATCCTATGGCTCTTATTGTAGAAGAATCACGCCGTGTTTTTTTATATGGTCAACCTCCCAATTGGAAAATGTTAGGAATGATGTTTTTAGGTAGTCTTATTTGTTTTCAGCTTGGTTTTTATTGGTTTAGACTTACTAAAAAAGGTTTTGCTAATATTTTGTAACAGGGGGAAAAATGATAGAAACAAATGATGAACTACAGAAAGACATTATCCTTGAAGTAAAAGATGTGTCTAAGCTATTTGAAATATATAAATACCCACGCTATTTTCTTTATCAAATTTTATTTGGTTTTTTTAAGACATATTATAAAGAATTTTGGGCACTACGCAATGTATCATTTCATCTTAAAAAAGGGGAATCACTAGGCATTATTGGCCGAAATGGATCTGGCAAAAGTACGCTGTTGCAAATCATCAGTGGTATTTTATATCCTACTACTGGAACTGTTAAAACCAAGGGGAGAATTGCAGCATTATTAGAATTGGGTTCTGGATTTCATCCAGAATTTACTGGACGAGAAAATGTATATATGAACGCAGCCATCTTAGGTCTTTCTAAAGCAGAAATTGATGAACGTTTTGAAGAAATCGCTGATTTTGCAGACATTGGAAATTTTATTGACCAACCTGTTCGAATTTACTCTAGTGGTATGATGGTACGCCTAGCATTTTCTGTGCAAGTGATGGTCGAACCAGATATTTTAATTGTGGATGAAGCTTTAGCAGTAGGTGATGCGTTATTTCAACAAAAATGTTATGCTCGAATGGAACGCTTAACTAAAAAAGGTTGTAGTGTAATTTTAGTAAGCCACTCCTTAGAGGCTATTAGTCGTTTTTGTCAAAAATGCATTTATTTAAAAGACAATGATCTTTTTTACTATGGTGACACTCAAACTGCCATTACCTATTATCGCCAACATTTACAAGAATTAGAATTACAAAAAACACTAGAGACTATGCAAAATTTAAATCTTGAAAACAATTTCATAGACTCAAATGGAAAGTATATATACCGTCGAATATTACCACAAGATACAGAATCGAGTATAAAAAAAACAATTATTTCTCGAATTGATATTCTGGGATTAGAAAGTCCTAATATATTAAAATCCCCTTGTCAAATTATTGTGCATATTTATGCACAATGGGATCATGATTTTATTCAAAATCAAATAAAAAAACATAAATGTGAAGAAAATATTTCGATAGAACTTTCTTTAACAGATCAACGTAGTGTCTATCTCTATTCTTATAACATAATAAATCACAATATGTACATTAATCCCCTCCATACACATCAAGCACACCTTACTTTTACTATTGATATTCCTAAAATTATGAATGGAAATATTTTTTTGCAAACTACCTTAGAATTAGGCATACATAAACGTCTTATTTTAGAACAATCTAAAGTAACATGCTTGCTACATTCTCAAGGAGCGAATCCTCAACGTGGATTAGTAAATTTTCCAACACAATGTGAAATAGTAGATATGTCGTAATTTTTTTTGCCTACCATTGATTTAAAAAGATATAATATTAAGTTATTTTTTTTAGCAAATTTGTATAGAACATACAAATAAATTTCTCTAAAATGTAGCTATTGTACGAGCCTAAACTACCTAAACTATAGGAGGCTAGAATGGTTGATATTTTATTAATTCAACCTTGTATTCGTGATTTTTATTTTACAAAAAAACGTTCCATTCCTTATGGTTTAATGTGTTTATCTAGTGCTCTGCAACAATCTAAATTTTCTGTAGAAATTTTAGATTGTCTAGCTACCAACAAATCTCGTGTAGTCCCTATGCCACAAGAGATACAATCTGTATATAATGATTTTTATACAAATGAAGACACTTTACCATGGGCATTATTTCATACATATAAAGAATATGGTTTGCATGAACGAGAAATACGAAATAGAATTCAAAATAGTGGGGCAAAAATTGTAGGAATTGCATCGCTTTTTACACCATATTGTCAAGAATCGTATCGTATGGCCTCTTTAGTACGAGAAATATTACCAGATGCAGTGATTATATTTGGTGGACACCATGCCACAGCGTTACCTCAACATGTATTAGAAAACTCTTGTGCTGATTTTTGCTTACGTGGAGAAGCAGAAGAAAGTTTCCCTTTATTAGTGCAACGAATTTTTAAAAACCAATCTGTAGATGACGTACCAGGAATTGCCTATAGACAAGCAGATCATTCTTACTATATACAACCTGCGACTTATATATCTGATTATTCCTATCCAATTTTACCTGATTTTGCAAACATGGATCATGTTTTTTATCAACGTTATAAAAAAAATTGTGCTGTAATCACTACGAGTCGCGGTTGTCCTTTATCTTGTAGCTATTGTTGTGTGAATCGACATACAGTGCCGTTTCGTCAAAGAACTGTAGAATCTGTGATAAAAGAACTAAATTTTGTAGTGCAAAATTATCATGCACATTTTATTGATTTTGAAGATGAAAATATTTCATTTCATAAAAATTGGTTTCATCAATTATTGCATCAAATCATGGGAAAATATGGTGATTCTTTAGAATTGCGTGCCATGAATGGTCTATATCCCCCTACATTAGACGAACAAACAATCTTATTGATGAAAAAAGCAGGTTTTCGTGAATTAAATTTAGCTTTAGTCACGACTTCCGCCTTACAATTACAATATTTTCAACGTGCCAATGTTCAATTTTATTTAGAACGTGCTATTCAATATGCACATTCTATAGGGATGTCAACAGTTTCTTATATTATTGTGGGGGCTCCCCATCAAAATCCTTATGAATCATTAGAAGACCTTATATATTTAGCAAAACTACCTACCATCATAGGAACTTCTGTATACTATCCTGCTCCCAATAGTAAAGATTATGAATATTGTAAAGAACAAAATCTACTTCCTAAAGACATTTCATCATATCGCTCCACAGCAATTCCTATAAATCATACAACAACTAAATTACAATCTGTCACACTGTTACGACTCTCTCGAATTACCAATTACATTAAATCTTTACAGCCAGATAATATTGTTCGAATCATGGATTGGAAGGAAAAATTCCTTATATATTTCTTCCAAAACAAACGTATTCCTGGAATGAATAAACAAGGAATATTATATGATCATGCTGTAGATGGAAACTTAGTAGAAAAATATGTAGATGCCTTGATTTCTTTGTGAAAGGAAGGAATATGCGTGAAATAAAGACAGTAGGTTCCATGGAAGATTTAGCAGAATATTTAGAAATTCGTCCTCAAGCAACTGCTGATGTTTTGCGTTTTTTACGACATTTATTAGAGATAACAGAAACAGAAGAAATCACCCGTAGCATGTTGATGACAGAAGCACAATTCTTTTTAGGAAAATTTTTATCTCCTGATGTTCGTGACTTCATTGCAAAACGTGTGTTTGCATTTTATCGTAAAAATTCCATGCAAATTTTAGGGAAAAATCTTTCCTATTTTCCTAGTAGTAATGAAGGAATTCATTCTAAAAGTGTTTTACGTCTTTTAGAATTTACTCCATGGGAAGAATCTGATATTGCCTTTTTACAAAGCCAAATGTTTGTCTATTCTGATCACATAGACAAGCAAATAAAATCAGAACATGCAAATACAAACCAAGTAAATACAAACCAAGCAAATATAGAACAGATAAAATCTGAACATGCAAATATAGAACAGATAAAATCTGAACATGCAAATATAGAACAGATAAAATCTGAACATGCAAATATAGAACAGATAAAATCTGAACATGCAAATATAGAACAGATAAAATCTGAACATGCAAATATAGAAAAAACAAAACAAAGTGAAAACGTCACTTTTGCAGAGCAAGCAAAGACAGAGCAAATAAAACAAGGTGAAGACGTTATCTTTGCAAAGGAAACAGAAACAAAACAACGAATTCCCTTAGAAGACATTGTTTTAAAGCTTGATTTTCAAGAAGCCCCCCCTTTGTTTTTAATTCCTATGACAGAAAAAGAAGATATTCAACATACTACCTCAGAAAAGAATATTGAACTGTCAAACCATTATGATATTATAAACAACATTGAAATTTCTGTAATAGACATAAAAAAATATGAAGATTGGATTTTACCACGCTTGAACGACATGGCACCTTGGCATCTTCCGCGAATCCTACGTGGAATTATGGATCGACATTTACACAGTATGGAACAAAAATATCCTCTCATGCGATTAAAAGATAATTTAATTCGTTATGAAAAATTTTTAACAACTCCTATATCATTAAATATCTTTATAAATTATGGAACAAAAACATATCAAAAGACGCTGGATACATATTGTGAATTAACAAATATTGAGGAATTAAATCATATTATACGCCAATATTTAGAAAAAGCCATTGAGTTAGGAATTAAAGATTCGATTGATACTTTTCGAAAAACTGTAGAATACTGTCAGACTCCCATTGATTTGCAACGTCTTTTAGCAAGTTATCCTATGCAAGATGAAAGCATGGTGAATTTATACAGCGGTTTAAAAATTGTACAACAATTAAAAAAAATAATGCAAATCTTTCAAGAAAATAAAGAAGATTTACAAAAAAACATGAACCAAGTGTTTGGGCAAGGTGAAGTAAATATAAAACGCTGTTTGCAAAATATTTTGTTAAAGAATAAAACACAATACCAAATATATGACAACCTTTCGCAAGTGTACGACATTAATAGTTTATTTCGATATTTGCAAGTGATGAAAAAAGAACCTACTATGAGCAAGACTGCAGACACTATTTTTCAACTCATAGGCACTTTTTTACGAGGAAAACAAGCAGTGTCCTATCCTATGTTCAAAACAGGCATTAATTTTTTATATCCTGGCTTGCAACAGAAAATATTGTTTGTGATTAAGAAAAAAATTAAACAAGATATGCAAAAAGCAATGGAAAAAATTTTACAATCTTCTGCACCTATAAAAAAAAGATGGAAAGATTGGAATGATTTTTTACAAAACCCACAATGGAGTGAAGCAGAAATTGAAATTTTTCAACAACCTTTTCCTACTTTCCAACAGAAATTTCACATAGCTACACAAACAAAAGATCCCATTGCCTCTTTAAAAAAATCGTTTCCTCATGCATCCATTCCACAACAACTTTTTGACTTGCTACACACTTGGCACCAAGATCAAATCAAATCAGAACAAAAAACTATTGAAAATGCGTACAAAGCTTTAGTTGAACTAGCACAAGATTATCAAAATAATCAAATTTTATCTATAAAACGCCCCTTAATGACCTTATTTCAATCGTTTGGAAGCATTGATTTTAGCAAAATAAAAAACAAACCTCTCACAGGATATGATATATCACGATGGATTTCCAAAATTAAAAAATATACAGATGAAAATATTTTACCTGATCATCTCCATGATCAATTTCAAAAAGTATTAACATTACTTTTTCAATTGGAACATCAGAAAATTTGCAAATCATAATAATTTTTTTCAAGTTTCAAGAATAAGACAAATAAAATGCTTTTTTAGAACACGTTATATATAAAACAAGCCTATGTATAGAAACATATATAGGCTATTATATATAAAAATAATTGTATAATACAAATTTCTATGCATCGTACTTTACAATTCAATACCATTACATTTGAGATGAGTTGCCTCACGATGATATTAATGAATATATTGCATTGTTACATATGCATTGTACTTTATAATTCAATATCATCGCCTTCTAAATCTGTTGCTTCTCGATTGACATTGATTAAAATTGCACCGTTTAAATTTGCACCATCTAAACTTGCACCTTCTAAACTTGCACCTTCTAAGATTGCATTTTGTAAATTTGCATTTTCTAAATCAGCACTTTCTAAATTTGCACCTGTTAAATCAGCACCTTCTAAATTTGCACCTACTAAACAAGCATTTTCAAGACATGCATTTTTTAAAATAGCTTTTCGTAAATCAGCATGCACTAAAATTGCATTTTCCATATCTGCACCAGAAAGATCTGAGGAACGTAAATCAATATTTTCCATATTTGCATTTTCAAAATTGGCCTCTTGCAAAAATGCATTTCTCATCTTTACATTTTTTAATTTTGCACTACGAAAATATGCTTCTTCGCCAAAAACATCTGTTAAAATAGATTGTTCTAAATTTGCATACTCTAAATTAATGCCTCGAATATTCGCTCCTCGTACATTAGATTGGAACATAACTACACTGTCAAAATCTCCATCTATAAGCGAAGTTTCTTCTAATTCACAATATGGCATTACAGCATTTCGAAAACGACATTTATTTAATGTAATACGAGATAAACAAAATCCTTCAAAAGATTTTTTCTCTGTATTTTTCTTTTCTAATAATTCTTGAATATCACCTGGATCAATTCCAGTGTGCCACTTACAATATTCTCCTGATGAAACAGGTAAAGAACAATATTTGCCCTTAGACTCCCCATAGTTATATCTGTATTGACAACGGCGAATTTTTGCAGCCATTTTCCCAATTCTCCCGTAAAATTTAGAGTGCAAAAATTAATTAAAAATTTTTTCTTGTTTTAATCATGAAAACAAGTCTTATTATATATCCACAATGCTTTTAAAAAGCAACAAAAAAAAGAACTTTTTTATATTTTTTTTACAATCTCTTTTATGAAAGGATAAAACACATGAAAAAAACGTCATTTATATTCTGCTTATGCTGTTTATTTATGGCGATCCAAGCACAAACTATGGAAGAACGCATATAACAACTAGAAAAACGTGTACTACAACAAAAAGAACAAATTCATCAATTAGAAAATCAACTTCCTAATACTGAAGATTACAAACAATATACAGATAATATTGTAAAAGAGTATCTGCAAGAAAGTTTTTTGGAAGACGAGCGAATTGCAATCACTGCTGGATATGAAAAAGGATTTTTTATTCGTAATGCAGAAGGAACGATTGAATTCAAACTTTCAGGATATAGCCAAATAGGAGTCGGTATTTTTGAAAATAATAGTGTAGATAATAATAGCTTCTTTTTTAATACAACGTACCTGAATTTTGATGCCTATATATTCAAAGACTGGCACGCACGTTTAATTTTAAATGTAGCACAAGCTGATGGTTATTATTTTCAAGGAGACACTGGCTTTGATAACATTGAAATAAGAGATTGCTATATAGAATATACAGGAATTAAAGAATTCCAAGTAAGAATTGGAAACAGCCATATTCCTTTTTCCATGGAAGGTGGTTGGGGTAATCTAGATACTTTAGCCGTTTTTCATACGCCACTCATTGGTTGGAGTCATGGTCGAGATATGGGTGTGACAATTTCTGGTATGATTGATGACTATGTGTGCTATTCTACTGGAATTTTCAATGGAGATGGCTCTTTAAATCTAGATAATGATGACGAATTTTTAACAGCTGCAAAATTGAATATATTCTATCAAGGAAAACAACAACATCCTAACAACTACTTTCACATTGCTGCAATGGCAAATCGCCGTGATAATACTACACGAGGACATATAGACCAAGCATGCATTAAAACATCTTGGTGTAGATTACTACGAAGTATCCAAACTGATGATTGGAAACTAGGGTTAGACATAGGTGCACGCTATGAAACAAAATTTCAAGAACAACATGCCTTGCGATTCGAAGCAGAAGGAATGGCAATTCGTTGGGATAGATGTGGTGTGGGAGCCGAACCAGACCCTCATGGCAATCTAGTAGGCTATGGTGCTATGGCTGGCGTGCAATATAAATATATATTACACCCAGATCAACCTAAACAAGCTTTATTTTTGGGATTGCAGTGGTCTTACGTAGACTTAGATAACCACGGTGGTGCCAATATGAGTGGGCAGACTATCTATACATACACTGGCATTGTGGGCTATGATGTTAACGAACATTTTCGCATTGAATTTAATTGGGTAATTGCAGATATCGATGACAAAGTGTATAATGGACAATATGGTGCTAAAAATAAAGGTGATAAATCTGGTAGCCTAGAACAAGCTTGGTTTCTTCAAGTAACTGCTATGTTTTAATTTTTTATAATATTCATTATTAACATTATTAAAAAATTTTAAAAAGATATACTATTATTATAGTATACAATATCTATTCTTTTTTCTATTTCTATTTAAATAAATTTAAAAAAAGATATACTAACAATATCTATTCTTTTACTATTTCTATTTAAATAAATTTAAAAAAAGATATACTATTATTATAGTTATAGTATAAAATATCTATTCTTTTTTCTATTTATTTATATTAAATGTTGATATAATATAAATCTTGATAATACATAGTCTGAAAAAAACTTTTAAAAGATTTGTAATCTGTTTATTTTTTTTATCTATTGACAAGAACTTTTATAAATGGTAACATATTTCACGATCAGTTTTGATTATAACTAGTCATCCTATTTTTTTAATTGTTTTTTAAAAAAAACAATTAAAAAAAAATTTTTTACAATCTCATAAAATTTTATTAAGATTGAAAAATGTTGTTTTAAAAGTTCATTATTTAACAAATATTTTTATGGAGGGGAAGGTATGAAAAAGTGCCTTTATCTCGTACTTGTACTAGTACTAATATGTAGCATTGCACAAGCTCAAAGTGCTGAAGAGAGACTTCAAAGATTGGAAAAAATTTGCCAAGAACAAGAAGCTCAAATCCAACAATTACAAGGTCGTCTAGGTGTTCTTCAAAACGAAACAAGTTACAAAGAATATACAGAAAGTATCATTGCAGAATACCTACAATCTCCAGCCATGGAAGATGAAAGAATTGCTATTACTGCTGGTTATGATCAAGGCTTTTTCGTTCGTGATGCAGAAGGTGCAGTAGAACTCAAAGTAACAGGATACGTTCAAGCTGGCCTATCAATTTATGAAAATAATTCACCTAATGACAATAGTTTTTTTCTACGAGCTGGTGTCCTTACATTTGATATCTATATGCTAAAAGATTGGCATGCAAGACTTGAAATAGATTTTGCAAATAACGATCAAATAGGGGCAGGTCCAGATAATAGAGCTGATGATCCTGAACTTACAGATGCTTACATTGAATACATTGGAATTCCAGAATTCAGCGTACGCGTTGGTAATTTTCATATTCCTTTCTCAGTAGAAGGTCAATATAGCAGTGCTGATAGAATGACTATCTTACAAAGCCCATTCATCCATTCTTGGGCACATGGTCGTGATGTTGGTGTTATGATCTATGGCGTTCTTGCAAACATGATTGGCTATTCTGCAGGTCTATTCAATAGTGATATATCTTTAGGAAGCAATGTTGATGATGAATTTCTAGCTGCTGGTCAATTAAGACTCTTCTATTGTGGATATGATACAAATCCTGATAATTTCATCCATGTTGGCATCATGGCAAATCGTGCTGATGAAAATCTTTGGATAGATCAAGCACGCTTAGGTGGATATTTCAATAATATACATGCCATCAACGACGTTGTCGGAGGGAATCAGCGAAGTGATGATTGGAAACTTGGTATTGACGTAGGTATTACATACAATGCATACTTTGATGGTGGCCACAGCCTACGTTTTGAAGTAGAAGGAATGGCAGTTCGTTGGGATCGTAGAAATGTTCGTGGAAACGTCGTTGGCTATGGTTTAGCTGCAGGTGTAACATACAAACATTGCCTAACACCAGATATTGCTGATTCTGGTCTCCTTGCTGGTTTTCATTATTCTTATAATGACATTGACAACCATGGCGGACCAAATTTTGACAAACCCATGGGCACAGAAGCACACACAGCATATATCTACACAGTTATCCTAGGATATGCTTTCAATTCTCACGTAGATATTGCTTTCAACTGGATCATCATGGATTTGGATGAAAAAGTTGGTGCTAAAGTTGCTAAAAGTGGCGGACTCCGTTCTGGTAGCCTAGAACAAGCTTGGATGTTCCAAGTTACAGCTAAGTTCTAATTATATTTTCTGAATTAAATTTTCTCAAATTATACATTCAAAAAACTCCCCCATGGGGGAGTTTTTTTTTAACATTCTGTATTTTCTAAGGAAATTTTATGCATTCTTATATTTTTATTTCTGATTTACATATAGATGCAGGACAAATAGAACGCTTAGAAGCATTTTCAGAATTTTTACAACAACAACAAAAAAAAGTGACAACTATTTTTATTTTAGGCGATTTATTTAATTTTTGGACAGCACAATCCCAAGCCACCATACCTGCGTATCAATCTTTACTACAAATTATAAAGAAAGGGGAACAAGAAAATAAAATATTATTTTTACCTGGAAATAGAGACTTTCTTTTTGTAAATTATCTAAATAGAAAACACCATCGCTCATTGCCAGATTTAGCTACATTGCACATATCAAATACACGAATATTGATTGCCCATGGTGATTGTTTTATGACACAAGATATTTGGTATTTTATTGTAAAAAAAATACTGACAAGTAAAATAGCTTATATTTTATCTGAAATTGCTCCTTCTTGGATATGTATTATAGTAGGTAAATTTTTGAGAAATATCAGTTTTTCCAATTTTAAAAAAAATAAAAATCGAAAACCAGTACTAAAACTTGATTTAGAGTATGCAACAAAATGTATGCAAAAAAAACAATGTGAAATATTAATATGTGGTCATGCTCATTTAGGGAAAAAATACATTCACAATAATAAATCTATATATATATTACCAGAATGCAAAGGAAAAAACTTCCCGCATTTATTTTGGAACGAAACGACACAAGAATATCGAGGTCTATAAAACATACAATGAGTTTCTTCATTAGGACAAATTTTCAAGAATCAATAGAAAGGAATATGCCTTGAATAAATCTGATCATCAACTTTTATGTGACTTTCAAAATCAAGTTGAAATATTAGATGCCATCATTACAAAACATGCAAGCACTTGCAATGGAAAACATGAAATTACAAGAATGCAAGAACAATGTCACCTTTTAAAAAAACAAACAGAAAAGATTACAGAACGATTTAAAGAACTTTCTATATTTCGAGGCATGGTCAGCATTTTACGTCATGAAAACGCAAAATTAAAAGAAGATAATCAAAATTCCATTCATGATTCTCCTGCATTCCTTCCTTTAAATATGGAGACAAGACGAGTAGCAATCTCACAAAAAAAAGAATTATGCCAGAAACAAGCACACGATATATCATATGAATCATTAAATACTGCCAATAAACTTTCTCCTTTTTCCTTACTAGATACACAAAAACGTCCTGTTTGGAATTCTTATCAACAGGTAACACCAATCTCAGAGAAAGAAAAAGAAACAAGATCTAATTTATTTTCCCCTAAAGCACTCCCTGAATTCCCTATACAAAAAAATGTAGAAATTGATCAAAGAAAAAATATACAACAAAAACAAGAAGAGTTACAAACTAGCACACAGGGCGAAGAAAGTACCATTACCTTATTTTTAGATGATATGGATGGCGAGCAACCATGTTTTACCACTCCATCAGATAGTAAGCAAAAAATTTCCTCTTATTCAGAAGACCAAGAAAAATCAAAATCCATCTCACCTTTACCGACCGTAGATCATAATGATGATGAAGATGAATCCTTTCCCCAAGCAACGTTTGATCTCTTTCCAAAAACAAAACGGAAAAAAAAACCAACCATTGTTCCTATTCCAGTACCTCCTGCTGGAGAAATCATGAAATCTACGCCAGTGCCTCCTGCTGACGAAATCATGAAATCTATGCCAAAGATCAGCCTAAGCAAACCATTTTTAGTAGAAACAGAAGTGCTACGACTATTACAAATAGAAAAAAATGGCCTAGAACAACTCATTGCAGAAGATAAAATTCACATTATATATAAAGAAAATTTAAAGCTTTTTTCCACTGCTGAAGTAGTTCAATTACGTGCTCAAACCATGGAACTAGATACCATTCAAATGGATAAAAGAGAAGTAATGGCAAACTTTAAAAAACACTTTCGACCAACATAGAGGATATCATGAAAAATGAAAAAAAAAATCAGTGGAAACCATATTTAGATATTGCATCTTTACTTATTTTAATATATACAACATATTGGTACACACAAATTCCTAGTATTCCAAAATACATGTTCCAAGAAATACAGCCTAATTTTTGGCATACATTCTATCCATGTATTGGTATTATTATCATTCTATTCATAACAACACTCATTACAAAATACGTATGTAACATAGAACCTCTATTTCCTAATTTTATTCGCATGCCTCTTGTTATCCTTGCTATTCTTGCTCCTTTATTAATTCAAAGTAATTTACAAAATTTAAAAAATTTAAAACAACAAAATCAAAATAATACCTTAGAAAAATATAGAGATAACATCTTAAAAGAACAAAACATAGACAATACCTTAGAACAAAATAAAAATAATATTACACAAGAAAAAAACTTAGACAATACCTTAGAACAGAATAAAAACAACATTGCACAAGAAAAAAACTTAGACAATACCTTAGAACAGAATAAAAACAACATTGCACAAGAAAAAAACTTAGACAATACCTTAAAACAATATAAAAATAACACAATGCAAGAAAAAAATAAAAACAATGGAAATTAAACGCAACATTACTTATTTCTATCTATTTGAAAATGTATATCAAAATATGTATCTTAGTAAAAACGAATGATTGAAATAAAAATAAAATTTTGTTATATTCTGAAGAAATATTCGTAGAAATGTATTACTAAATGTATCAATAGGGAGAATGAAAATTGACTGCAGAACATACTTGGAATTGGAACATCTTTTGTGTAGATGCGGAAGAAGAAACATTAAAACTATATCAAGATGTTTTAACGACTTCTTCTCATAAAATTGCATCTATCACCCAAAAATACTGCCAAACATCTCAATGTTCCACAGAAGATGATGCAAATTATACTGTGTTTCCTGCATTGTCTGGAAAAGCCGCAGTTCGCACAGCATTGGAAGTAAAAAATGACAACATTGACCTAGCAGTTGGCTTTTTTGACATTAGTATGGAAGGAGAAATTTCAGGTGTAGAATGTATTCGTGAAGTGAAACGTATTTTCCCAGCAATGCTCTGTGCTGTTGTGACAGATTTAGGCGAACAAGAAGTAAGTAACTTACGAAACCTTTTTGATTCTCAAGATGAATGGCTATTTATAAAAAAACCATTTAGTACTGAAGAATTACTACAAACTGCTTGTAACTTAATTGTTTCATGGAATTTACGAGAAGAACAAAAAATTTCTATGGAAAAAATCAAAGATAGCAAAGAACGAGTACAACGTTTATTAATTGTCACTCCTAAATTATTTCGACAACAATCTTATCTTGATTTATGTGAAAGTGTAGTGCAAGAAGCAGCAGACATCATGAATACAGAACATGCTTGCCTTGCTATGAAAAAAAATGATGACATGAAATATATGGCTGGCATTGGAAAATACCAAGCAAATACAGAAGAAGAAAAAACAAATGCCATTGAAAGAATGACCAATCCAGCCAAGTGGGATTCTGGTTGCTTAGTTCCCCTTTCAGTTAAAGAAACTCCATTAGGATTACTTTTTGTAGATGATCTTGCAGTAGAAATGAGAGATACAGAAATTCTGGAACTATTTACAAGCCAAGCTGCGTATGCATTTGAAAATTTACGAATCCAAGATGAAGAAAAAGCAAAAAAAGCAAGAGAACAAGAATTAAAGATCGGCACACAAATCCAAGAAAGCCTTTGGCCTAAAAAAATTCCCCAAAGCAATGACATTGAAGTATATGGTTTTATGCATAGTGCACAAGAAATTGGTGGTGATTATTTTGACTACCTCTATCGCGAAACTGCCAACCATGAAATTACAGACGATATTTTCGTAAGCATTGGTGATGTGTCTGGAAAAGGTGTAGGAGCAGGATTAATTATGAGTGAAGTTCGCTCCTTTATCCATGCACTCGTTCCATTTTATAGCTCTCCTCAAAAAATTCTTGATTTAGTGGCACGCTTACTAGAAAAAGATATCTGGGGTACAGGCAAATTCATGAGTCTCCTTCTTATGTTATGGAATTCTAAAACAAAAAGACTAGAATTTTCTTCTGCAGGTCATGAACATATTATCCATTATAAAGCTAAAGAAGGCATTTGTTCTGTTTTTAAAGCTGGTGGCGTTGTTTTAGGATTGCAATATAAAATTGTAAGCCCTCATCTTCAACAAAATGAATTATTTATGGAACCCAATGATATCATTGTATTATTTACAGATGGAGTCACAGAAGCACTTAATGAAGATGGTGATATGTTTTCGTTAGATCGCTTAGTGGAATGTACAGAAAACTATGCAAAAAAAAATTTACCTTGCAAAGAAATTATTGAAAAAATTTTACTAGATATCCAAACATTTGCAGGCGATTGTGAACAATCAGATGATATTACTATGGTAGGAATTAAACGTAAATAAAACATTTTTTGAAAGTATATGTATGAAATTTTTTACAAGAGAAGAATCACGTTCTTTTGACAATTTTTTAATGTCAGAATATAGCATTCCTGGAATTATTTTAATGGAAAATGCAGGTGCAGGTGCTGCCCGTATTCTCTTACAAAATTATAGTAAAAAAACTTTCTATATTTTTTGTGGCAAAGGAAATAACGGAGGAGATGGTTTTGTAATTGCTCGCCATTTATGGAATGCAGGTTGCTCTATAAAAATTTTCTATATTGGAAATCCAACCACAATCAATACGAAAAGTGACTCTGGTATAAATTTTCAAATTGTACAAAAAATGCAACTTCCTTTACATATTATTCAAAATTCAGAAGACTTACTTCTTTGGAAAAACAATGATTTTATTTGTGTGGATGCTATTTTTGGAACAGGTTTACAAGGGGATATAAAAGAACCTATTTTTTCCATTATACAGACGTTAAAATCATGGGAGAAAACATCTGTAGCTATTGACATCCCTTCAGGCTTAGATGCAAATACTGGTGAAATTTTAGGAACTGTTCTACCCGCCTCTCATACTATTACATTTGTATATCCTAAAATTGGCTTTAAAAAAAATCCTGATATAGTTGGAAAAGTAGATGTTGTAAAAATCTTCTAACTTTTCTATTTACATTCTAAAAAATAATATTTCATAGATGAATTCCTTGAAATAATAGCTTATCTATCGATGAATTCCCTGAAATAATATTTTAAAATATGAATATATATAATAAAGGTGAAAATAATGCATCAAATTATACAAACAGAATTCGTAGGACCAGATGTTAAAAAATTTGAAATCCACGCTCCTCGAATCGTTTCGAAATGGAAAGCTGGACAATTTATTATGTTGCGAATTCATGATACTGGCGAAAGAATTCCTTTAACTATTGCAGAAACAAATACTACCAATGGAACGATTACTTTATTTGTACAAGGAATTGGAAAAACAACAAAAGAATTAAATTCTTTAAATAAAGGTGATTATATCCAAGACATTGCTGGTCCATTAGGAATTCCCTCAGACATTCAAAAATATGGTACTGTAATTACTATTGGTGGTGGCGTTGGAACAGCCATTGCCTATCCTACCACAAAAGCATTACAACAAGCTGGCAACCAAGTAATAGCCATCATAGGTGCAAGAACAAAAGACTTGATAATACTAGAAGAACAAATCCGCCAAGTTTGTGATCAACTTTATGTGTGTACAGATGACGGTAGCTATGGTTTTCATGGTTTTGTAACAGAAAAATTAGAAATACTCCTTAGCCAACAACAAATCGCCCTTGTACATGCTGTAGGCCCAGTACCTATGATGCAAAATGTTGCTAAGATCACAAAAGAACATAATATCAAAACATATGTCAGCTTAAACCCTCTTATGATAGATGGAACAGGAATGTGTGGCTGTTGCAGAGTCACTGTAAATGGTCAAACACTTTTTGCATGTGTGGATGGACCTGAATTTGACGCACAGCAAGTTGATTTTGATGAACTATTAAAACGAAACTCAACATACAAAAAACAAGAAGAAGAATCTATGTTAAATCATGAATGTAAACTAGAAAAAAAACTTCAACTTTCCTAAAAAATCAGAAAGGATTTTGAATGCCTGCAGAACAAAATTATTCCTTTGAAGAAGCTTACAAACAATTAAGCCAATGCGTGAAGGAATTGGAACAAGGGAACTTAACCTTAGAAAATTCCATTGAAAAATATAGACAAGGCATGAACTATCTTAGCACGTGTCGACGTATCCTCACAGAAGTTGAAAAAAAAATTGAACTCATCACACGTCAAGACAACAATGAACTTCAAAAAACACCATTTCCCCTGCCAAATTCACCAATAAATCCTATGTAAACAACATCTAAATATAAAAAATACTCTATTTTAGAAAATTCTATATAAAATAGGGTATTTTCTTTATAGAAAAATCTTATAGAAAAATATATTTTTTATACAAACCCAATAAGGACATATTATGAAATCAATCCTTTGGAGACTTTTTATGACATTTTTCAAAATTGGTCTATTCACTTTTGGTGGTGGATATGCCATGATTGGTATTATTGAAAACGAATGCGTTGAAAAAAATAAATGGATCACAGATGAAGAAATGTCAACTATCTTAGCCATTGCAGAAAGCACACCTGGACCAATTTCTGTCAATTGTGCAACATATACAGGCTACCGCCAAGCTAAATTGTTAGGAGCATTTGTTGCAACTCTAGGCCTAGTTCTCCCTTCCGTCATTATTATCTATGTCATTGCTCTATATTTTCACGATATCTTAGAAATTTCCTACATTGCCAAAGCATTTCAAGGCATAAAAATAGGTGTAGGAGTATTGATTATTCAAGCAGGAATCAACATGTATCTAAAATTAGAACAAAATAAAACAAACTTCCTATACATGATATTTTCTTGTATATTTCTACTCACAATCAATATATTTTCTATCACTTTTTCCACAGTATACTTAATATTATTCACAGGCACATTACATGTTATCTACAAAACAACAGAAGAAAAAACAAAATTGCTAATAAAACATCAACATAACTGCACAGAAAACAATATAGAATAAAATAAATAAAAACATAAACATAACTGCTAATAAAATAATAAAACATAACTGCTAATAAAATATAAAAAGGAAAACACATGATCTATTGGCAACTATTTATCAGCTTTCTCACAGTAGGTTGCTTTTCTTTTGGAGGTGCCTATGCAGCCATCCCACTTATACAGGAAACAGTCGAAGCATATAAATTCATGCATGCCGATGAACTAGCCTATATGATCGCAATCAGCGAAAGCACGCCTGGGCCTATCATGATAAACTTAGCCACATACATCGGAACAGAGCAAGGCGGAATCCTAGGTGCTATCATTGCAACATCTGCTGTAGTACTACCAGCCTTTATTATCATTATACTCATCACTACTATCTTACAAAGCTTATTACAAAACAAATACGTACAAAACTTTCTTACTGGAGTCATTCCCACTATCATGGGAATCATCATTGCTACTGGTTTTATCATGACGTATAAAAATAGTAAACAATACATTATTAAAACACAAAACTATACATCAATATATCTTATCGCCATTTTACTATGCATTATGTTCATATATAAAAAATATAAACATAAAAACATCTCCCCTATTCAGCTTATCCTTATATCAGCTTTCCTAGGAATCATATTATTTTAAAAAGTTATAACGAACAAGCCCAGAGACTATTTCAATACAAATTTTTATTTAAAAAATCCCTAAAAAACAAAGGATACTTAAAAATATGATATAATATATAGATCTAGGAACAAACAATATACTTTTATCTTAATTTGAAAATATAATGAAACATAACAAACAATACACCTTTATCTTAATTTGAAAATATAATGATAATGAGACATAACAAACAATATACTTTTATCTTAATTTGAGAATATAATGAAACAGAACAAACAAGATACTTTTATCTTAATTTGAGAATATAATGAAACAGAACAAACAAGATACTTTTATCTTAATTTGAAAATATAATGATAATGAGACATAACAAACAATATACTTTTATCTTAATTTGAGAATATAATGAAACAGAACAAACAATATCTTTTTCAAAGATTGCGATTAGAAAATTACATGATTCATAAAGATACAGACCTCCATCTTTCACAACGCCCAATTATTCTTATTACTGGTGCCAATGGAAGTGGGAAAACGCAACTATTAGATGCACTTTTGATTTGTTTAGGACATCATCCAAAACGACTGAAAAAAGGTTCTGTCAATGATATTATTGGAAAATTTGACACGCAAACAAAAATTACGCTTGTTCTACATAATCCGATACAAGGATCTACACGTTCCATTCCTGTACCAGATAAAACAATATTAGAATATATTAATTTTGATACATTTCAAATTCAAGTCACCATTCAAAAGGACAAAGGAATTAATTATGCTATCCATGCAAACGATATCACACATAATGTAAGTCGCAAGCAAATTCGTCAAATTTTTGAAAGTTTAAATATCCGAGCAGATAATAAACTTGCTTTTACAGAAGAAGGAACTGTGAATATCTTTGCAGATCACACACCAAAAAATAAGTTAGATTTATTATTGGAAACAACAGGATTAACAGCATATAAAAATAATTTAATAGAAGCCATGGAAACAATTTCAAAAGCAAGTCATAGCATTACACCTTTGAAACGAAAATACCAAGTAGAACAAGAATATTTATATTCCATGGAAAAAACAAGAAAAATTTTGGAACAAAAATCACAACTTCTTGAATCTTTACAATTACTTCAAATAGAAGAAGCATGGACTCAAGTTAAAAATACAGAAATAACATTGCAAGACATAGATAAAAAAATCAAGCAAAAAACAAACGAAGAAAATAAATACAACAAAGAACATGTACAAGAAAAAGAAACACAACAACAAATCAAAAAAATTTTGGAAGAACAAAAATTAAATTACGAAACAATACAGACAACAATTCGAAAAAATCAAGAATTAGAACAATGGTTACAGGGAAAAAATCAAAGTGCCATACAGCAACAAAAGCGAAATAATCAACGTTTGCAAAATTTACAAAATAAAAAAAATCAAATTTTAGAACAACAAGAAATTTTTTTACAAAATTTACAAGGAGGAATGGGCGAAGAAAATCAACAACAAACAATATATGAAAAATTACAAATAAAATTACAAACAATTCAAGAACAACAAAAAAAATTGACTCATATTACAGAACAATTGCCTGAAAATTTTCATAAAGAGCAACATAAACAAGAGCGAGACAGTTTACAAGAATCCTTACAATTTATTCGTATTTTACAAGAAAATCATGTTTCCTATACAGGTCCACTATATTGGGAAATTGCTCAATGTGATTGGGCAAAAAAAAATTTACAAGCATACACTGCACTTTTATACCCATATACATATTCTATTTTAATCCATAATAAAGCAAGCTATGAAAAGGCACATACGCTTTGGCAAGAAACAAAACCAAATTTGCATATTATCTTTTTTGCAAAAACAAAAACGCAAACAATAGAAACATATTTGCAAATGTTTTATAAAAATATATTGCAAGCAAAAATACAAGACATAGAACCATGCCCAGAGACTTATCAACATGCAAACATGATTTATGTAAACGATGCTATTTATCAAAAATGGCCATCTATAGGAAACAATAATTTTTTCTCACTTTTGCCATCCACCTTTCCATTTACATTGGAAGAATTACAAAATGCTTTGAATAGCGTAGAATTGCAAAAAAATTTACAGCAACAAGAAAAACAAATCAAGGAACAAATCTATCAAAATACACAATTACAGCCCATTCAAGAACGAATTCAAGAATTAGACAAAGACCAAGAACAAATTCAAAAAGAAATGCAAGAAAACGAACAAGAAATTGTGCAAATTCAAAACGATTTACAAACTCAATCTATGCAATTAAAAGAGACTAAAGATATTTTGAACAATGCCCAACAACAAAATACAGATACTGGGAAAAAAATCTTCCATCTAGAAAAACAAATAGAAGCTATCTATAAAACTATGGAAATTCTTCAAACATCAAAACAAGAAACAGAACAACAATATATAGAACAAAAAAATCACGCAGAAGAATTGGGGGAGCGTCCAGAAACTATTCGAGACATTTATAAAATTACACAAGAAAAGCACCATATACAAGGTCAATTAGACACATTGCAAATCACAACACTAACAGAAACAGATTATCAAAACCAAAAAAAACGAGTAGAACAATTACAACAAGAAATCAATGGAACAGAATCTCATTTGCAAAATTTAAAACAAGATATTCAAACAAGATACAATCAATGGCATTCAGAAGTTTCCTTAAAAATCAATGGAATTACGCAAACTATGAACCAACTCCTTGCACCTATCCACCAAAGTGTAAAACTTCAAATTGAAAATTTACAACAACCAGATAATGCAGGTTTAAACATCCTTGTTCAACGATATACAAGCAATTGGCATCCCTTGAGTCAACTTTCTGGTGGCGAAAAAGTTCTTACTGTCGAAGCCTTAATTCTAGCCTTGCACCAACAAACAGATTCACCTTTGCATGCTATCGATGAATGCACCCAACGATTAGACTTGCAATTTAAAACACAAGCGTTTCAAATGGTACAACATACTTTACAAATACTTACCAATGCCATTACCTCACCATATTCTCCTCAATTTATTCTCTTAGCACCCGATACTATTGGCGTTGATTTTCCGCCAGAAACAGAACAATACTTTCAACGCATTGTTCTTTCACCACAAAAATTAGTATTCAAAGAATAATTTTTTCACAATTCTGTATATAGATTTATTGAATCCATTTAAAATCTTAAGAAACAAGTAGCTATAAAATTACATGCTACTTGTTTTTCATTCTTTTTAGATTAATTCAACATTAAAAAAACAAGTAGTTTTATTAAAAAAACAAGTAGTTTTAAAATAAAATGCTACTTGTTTTTCATTCTCTTTTAGTACATGCAAAGTCTAAAAATAGATTTAAAATAAAATGCTACTTGTTTTTCATTCTCTTTTAGTACATGTAAAGTCTAAAAATAGATTTAAAATAAAATGCTACTTGTTTTTCATTCTCTTTTAGTACATGTAAAGTCTAAAAATAGATTTAAAATAAAATGCTACTTGTTTTTCATTCTTTTTAGATTAATTCAACATTAAAAAAACAAGTAGTTTTAAAATAAAATGCTACTTGTTTTTCATTCTCTTTTAATACATGCAAAGTCTAAAAATAGCTTTAAAATAAAATGCTACTTATTTTTTATTTTCTTTAACCACAATATTTTTTATAAATTTCTTCGTAAATATCTTTAATTTCTTTAGAAAAACAACAAAAAATTACTTTCTTCGGCAATGATTCTTTCCATTGTAAAACTGTTTTCATGGCAATTTCTGTAGCTTGTTGTTTAGGGAAATTATACACACCAATAGAAATACCTGGGAATGCAATGGTTTCACATTGATGTTGATACG
>JAGOMP010000040.1 GCA_017993505.1 Planctomycetota bacterium | reverse complement strand
GCAACATTGCCTCCCCAGAGCAATTTCCCTCCCCAGAGCAACATTGCCTCCCCAGTGCAACATTGCCTCCCCAGTGCAACATTACCTCCCCAGAGCAACATTGCCTCCCCAGTGCAACATTACCTCCCCAGAGCAACATTGCCTCCCCAGTGCAACATTGCCTCCCCAGAGCAACATTGCCTCCCCAGTGCAACATTACCTCCCCAGAGCAACATTCCTTCCCAGAGCAACATTCCTTCCCAGAGCAACATTCCTTCTCGGAGCAACATTCCTTCCCAGAGCAACATTGCCTCCCCAGAGCAATTTCCCTCCCCAGAGTAACATTCCCTCCCCAGAGCAATTTTTAGTAAACTATTCTAGGAAGAAATTCGTTGTGTAAACTTTCTCTGAGGAGAAATATTGCTTATAACCCAATATCAATATCAGATTTTAATATCTGCCTATTAACACTAAATATTTTTCTTAAAGACCTGTGAGACTTAGATTTTTCTGAATAATTCTCAATAAGATATATCATGTTACTCACCGTCATTGCACTGCCTTTAATATTAGTTTCATTATAAATTTTATTAATTTGCGAATTGATATTTGCACCAAATCCACCAGAAATATAAGAAAAAAATGCTAATGGAAGTCTTGAATTTGAATACTTATTCAATCCTGCAATATAATTGTGTACCATTCGATTATGGTGGTCATTTGAAATAGAGTATGAATGATATGCTTTATTATCTAGTATTGCTTGATAACCATCTTCATCACTTAATATCAAAATATCTGGGGTTAAACCTATTGATCCAACATGGATAGTTTCATAATTAAATAAATCAGAAAAAATCTGTACAGTTGATTTTTCAAAATCAGTGGCATTATCCCGACCTCTAAATGCCATTTCAAAATATTCAGTCATAAATGCTCCAACAGAACCTCTGGGATAGAACTTCAGTAATATTTCTTCTACAATCTTTTCATTTATTCCAGATTTTTCAACAAGAGTAGAAATTAGTTTGCTATCAATCTTGGTTATAGGACGTTTTAAAGATTCAGCTATAAATAGTCGTTTCACTTTATTCTCAGCAATCATTTTCGCTGTTATTGTACGAGATTTAGTAAGGTTTCTCGTATCTTTTGTGTGTTTAGGGTCTACCCCATATTTTCGCTGAAAATATTCTTGTTCCTCTGGTCGATCAATGAAAGGCATGGGATTGTTTAAAATTTGTTCCACTTCATCTATTTTATCTTTTAGTATTGCTACTGTTCCGTCTTCTCTTTTAACAAGCTGAGTATATTCCAACCAATTAATGATCGTATTGGCTATATCTTCTAAATGACTATATGGCTTGTTATAATTAACTTTTCCTTTTGAAGATTGATATCTCTCAGCAAAATCATAAACTAAAACGCTATCACCAAAGCTGCGATAATCTAAAATTTTCTTTACTATATATTCAAAACATGAATTAGATTCATTTTCAGCTTCAGTGATGATTATTTTTGCAATTTCTTCTTGTGATAAAAATTTTATTCTGTTGTCCATTAACAATCTTAACAGAAAAAGAAAAGGTCTTATTTTAAAACGAGAAGAAACTTCAACCCCTCGTCCTAGCGAATAAGAAGATGGAAATTGGTACTTGATGATTTGATTCTTTAATACTTTCACTGGAGAATCACCATTCATAATGGCTTCTCCTGATAAAGTTAATTTTATTTGACCAGTGGATTTTTGTGTAAAAATTAGTCCCAAACTCGCAATCCAAGCTTTATATGTCCGTCCACCGCCACCTGTTTGATCGCGTCTCTCTCCCACACGCTTTAGCCCAAATTTTTCTAAAGTATCTTCTAAAGTTAGATGAGAATCTCGTTGCCCTTCCCATTCTTCGTTCAATGATATTTCTGAAAATGCTGATAAAACATCTGGAATTGTATTTAATTTCCTTTTTGGACGTGTCACCCACCAATAATTTATCATAATTATTTTCTCTATTATTCTTTGATATTCCTAGGTTGCCAAGGATATTCTATTCCTGCAAAAGTTCTGAGAACTGCTTCGAAAATAATTTGAGCTCCCTTAACAGGAACTGCCATGCCGATTTGTTTTCGTACGCTCTCCTTTGTACCAATAAATATAAAATCGTCTGGAAATGTTTGTAGTCTTGCACGCTCTCGATTGGTCAAAGCTCTTGGCTCTTCCCAATGATAAATATGAGTGCCACCACCTCCACTACCTGTAACCGTATATGCTGGTTTATCAGGGTCTAATCTTTTATATATTTGGCTTATCTTTGCTCCTTTAATATTTAGTTGTAACTCCTTAGGTATATCAGCAGTGAAAGCATTTTCACCAGGCTTGATATATTTAAGTCTTTCCACTACTATTTTGGATTGCTTTGTCAATTCATTATTCGCTGCATATTGTGGAATAGGTGGCACTTCTAAAGCAGTTTTAGCAGTATTATCAATATTTTTATATTGTTCAATAGAAGGAATTTTAAATTCAAAATCAATATCATTTCTTATTCCAATAATAATTATTCTATGTCTAGCTTGGGGGACTCCATATTCTTCAAACTTATATAAATTAGGATATAATTTATAGCCTACATCTTGCAATTCACTAAGAATTTTCCCAAAATCCCTTCCATTGTTAGCATTTTTCAAACCACTTACATTTTCAGCTAAAAACCACTTTGGTTTAAACAATTTAAGAGCCTTTACACCGTAAGAATAAAGAGGACCGTACTCGCCATCTATACCTTTTTGTTTTCCCACAACACTGTAGTCATTACAAGGGAAACCAAAGGCTAATGCATCTATATCTCCGATTTTTTGTAAACGTCCATAATCTAGCTTTCTGATATCTTCACATATAACTGTTTGAGAATTGTCATTACAAAAGTTTTTTCTATATGTGCGACACGTGTCATTATCATAATCTGTGGCCCATTGGTGAACAATTTTATAGTTCTCATTTTCAATAAAAGCATTGGTAGCTCCTTGTGCGATTCCACCTGGTCCGCAAAAAAGCTCTCCTAGCCTAAATTTCGTTTTCCTATTTTTGTTCATCATATTTTTTCACCATTTGATAATATAAATTTTCGTTCGAATTTTCCATTGACAGCTCTATCAATTAAATCTAAAATTCCCTCCCCCGAGCAACTTTCCTCCCCAGAGCAACTTTCCTCCCCAGAGCAATTTTGCCTCCCCAGAGCAAATCCCCAGAGTAACTGACACCTCCCCAGAGCAAACTAACTTCCCAGAGTAAATTAATTTTCACGCATTAGCAACTTTCTCCCCAGAGCAAATTCCCTCCTCAGAGCAACTTTCCTCATTAGTATTTTTTTATTTCCGTATTATCCGTAATTTCTATATTGTCCGTATATTCTGTTTCCGTGTGTTCTGTGGTCTTATTTTAATTAGAATGAACATGAATCACTAAAGAATCTGAAGCACCATTTTCATCCATGCAAAGGATGTTGTGAGTCCCTTTTTTTAATGCATAAAGAATTTTTTGATTGGAAGTTGTTTTTTGTATAAATACTTGATTGTCAAACCAATATAAATTTGTATTTGTATTAGAAATTGCATGTAAACTAATATATTGCAATTCTTTGTTTTTTTCTAAGATATATTGTCCTTGGTGTTTAGGACTTAAAATGGTAATGGTAGATTGTGTTTTTGCATAAGTACATTCTGGATTATGATCTGGTAGGATGTAGGGATATTGTTGATTTTTAAGCCAAGTGTGCATGGGGAGTGGCCATTTTTCACAAATATGTTTTACAGCTTTATCTGTTTTACAAAAGGGACATACTCGCAACTTTGTCGTAGAATCAATATCACATTCTACATGGATATTGCAACGTTGCTTTAAAGACTTTGTAGTGTCATATATTTCTATAATTTTTTCTTTACAATATTGTGGATGTGGCAACATACCACTAATGCGACAAACATAGCGTGTGTCTATATTTTTTGGTTTTGTATACCAGCTATGTGGTTTATTTTGCATAAGATATTGCATCAATCGACTTGCTATAGGTGCTGCAATTTGAATTCCTACTAAATGACTACTTGATTTGCCATCAAAATTACCAATCCAAACACCAATTGTATAGTTTGGATTATAAGCAATTGTCCATGCATCTTTATGATGACTAGACGTACCAGTTTTCCAAGCAAAAGGCGGTGCATTGGGACTTATGACTGCTAATGAACTTGTATCTTTTAATATATCATTGATTAAATATGCAGTTTCTGGTGAAAGAATTTGTTGTGGTTCTTGCTTGTAGTTTTCTTTATAGTATGTAATAGGAATATAAGAACCTAACCGAGCGAAGATCAAATAGGATTGCACCAATTCCCATAAAGAAACTTCACCGCCTCCTAAAGTTAGACTTAATCCATAATATTCTGGAGTTTTTTGTAAAGAATGCAAACCAAGAGAGTGATAAAAATGTAATAAAGGCTCTGTTCCAATTTTTTCTTGAATGCGAACAGCTGGCACATTCAAAGAATCTCGTAAAGCTTGCCTCACAGAAACTGGTCCTTGGAATGTTTTATCAAAATTATAAGGCGTATAATTGGAATGGGTCAAAGGTAAGTCCATTAAAATATATTCTGGACTTATCAAAGAATGTTCTAATGCATAAGCATATGTAAACGGCTTGAATAAAGAACCAGGAGAACGTTTTCGACGAATTCCATCTAATTGTCCATCTTTTCCAAAAAAATTTGCTGATCCAATCCAAGATATAATCTTGCCTGTTTCTGTATCTACTATTAAAATTGCACCATGATGAATTTCATTTTGGAAAGGTGCTAAATGTTGTTGCAACAATTGATGTGCATATTCTTGTACAGACATATTTAATGAGGTAAACACAGACTCATTTTTATGTTTTTGGTTCACATGAAAGCAAAAATGCGAGGCTTGAAAGGCTCGAGAACTTAGTCTTAATATAGGAGAATTTTGCAAGGCATCTTGTTTTTGTTGTAGAGTGATGCAATTTTCTATGTACATACGCTCTAAAACATATTGTTGACGAACAATAGCTCGTTCCCAATATCGATCTGGACGATAGCGATTCGGAGATTGTGGCAAACCTGCTAATAAACTAGCTTCAGATAAAGAAAGTTGCGAGGCATCTTTATCAAAGTACCTCCAAGAAGCAGCTTGCACTCCAACAATATTACCTCCATAGGGCGTATGATTGCAGTAAAATTCTAATATTTGGTCTTTAGTCCATATTTTTTCTAGTTGCCAAGCTCGAAATGCTTCATAAATTTTTGTCAAAATATTTCGAGATCGATCTGTTAATAAGCGAATGCATTGAGTAGAAATCGTAGAAGCCCCAGAGTATGTTCGAGTGCGAGTAATATTGCCTATAATAGCTCGAAATATAGCTATAAAATCAATTCCATTATGAGAATAGAAATTTTTATCTTCTGTACTCACTAAAGCTTGCAAAAAAAATGGTGAAATCTTTTGTAAAGGAATATCAAATTGCCATTGTTCTTCTTTATTTAAAAATTGCATCAAGGCCTCGCCATTTTCAGCAAAAATTTGAGGTGAATTTCCTTGTACTTTTAACCATTCTTGAGGAATAGGAAATAAATAATGACAAAGATATAAAATAGAAAAAAAAGCAATGCATATGGACAATATAATAAAAATTAAAAAACGCCATTTCAAATATCGCATACTACACACTCTTTGCTATAACATCAAACATATAATAAACTAAAAATATTTCTCTCTATATTGTATCAAGTGGAAGATAATTTCAAAATAAAAAAATATTCCTAGAATATATAGAGAATATAGAAAAAAAAATAAAAAAATATTAAAGATATAATTTTTTAAATTATAATTCATAGTTTTTATATTTTTTAAAGTAAAAATTCAATTTAAAAAAAATAAAATAAAAAAAAATAATTGATGGATTTTTCAATCCATCAATTATTTTTTCACTCTCTTTGAAATTACATACTGTAAAACTACTTTACAGGAGTTTTGATAGCAGCTTGAGCAGCCGCTAGTCTAGCAATAGGTACTCTAAATGGGCTACAAGATACATAATTCATGCCAACTCTATGACAGAAATCAATAGAATTTGGATCGCCACCATGTTCACCGCAAATACCAATTTTTAGGTCTTTGCGTGCAGAGCGTCCTTTTTCAATGCCCATGCGAATTAAAATACCAACACCTTCTTCATCTATGCTTTGGAAAGGATCTTGTTCATAGATTTTCATTTGGATATATATAGGAAGGAATTTTCCAGAATCATCACGAGAAAATCCGCACCCCATCTGTGTTAGATCGTTTGTTCCAAAAGAGAAGAATTCTGCTCTTTCTGCAATTTGATCTGCTGTGATAGCTGCTCTTGGAACTTCAATCATTGTTCCTACTGTATAATGTAATTCAGGTAGTTCGTATTCTGCTTTGACAGCTTCTGCAACTTCACGGATAATGTCTTCTTGATTTGTGAATTCTTTGACATTACCTACTAAAGGCACCATGATTTCAGGTGTTACTTTCACGCCTTGTTTTGTGAGTTCTGCAGCTGCTTCTAGAATAGCACGAGCTTGCATTCTTGTGATTTCTGGATATACAATGCCTAAACGACATCCACGATGACCAAGCATAGGGTTAGTTTCATGAAGTTCAGCCACTCTTGCTTTGACTTCTTCCACGCTTCTACCAATAGCTTTTGCAAATTCTTCAATGAGTTCATCAGTAGTGGGTACGAATTCATGGAGAGGAGGATCAAGTAAACGAACTGTTACAGGTAAGCCTTCCATAGCTTTGAAAATGCCTAGAAAATCTTCTTTTTGGTATTTGAGAATTTCATTAATAGCTGTTTCTCGTTCTTCTGCACTATTTGCTAAGCACATTTTTCGAACAGAAATAATTCTTTCTTCACCAAAGAACATGTGTTCTGTACGACATAATCCAATTCCTTCTGCTCCGAATCTTCTTGCTTGTTCTGCATCTTTTGGATTGTCTGCATTTGTTCGGATCGAAAGATTTCTTACTTCATCGCACCAACCTAAGAAAGTTTTTAGTTCTACATTTTCTTCTGGATCCATCACTTTTAGAGGAAGAGCACCTACATATACATTGCCTTTTGTTCCATTCAATGTGATGACATCTAATTCGCGAAGAACTGTATCACCTACTTTAACTGTGCCAGCTTCAACATTGATGTCAAGTGCACCACAACCTACGATACAACATTTTCCCCAGCCACGTGCTACGAGTGCTGCGTGAGATGTCATACCGCCTCTAGCTGTTAAGACAGCTTCTGCAATGTGCATGCCATCTATATCTTCAGGAGAAGTTTCCATACGAACTAATATGATTTTTTCACCTTTTTTGACTAATTCGTCTGCTTTTGCTGGTGTTAAAACAATTTTACCAGTAGCACCACCAGGACCTGCTGGTAAGCCTTTGCATAAAGGAGTTACATTTTTTTCATGAACTGGGTCTACCATAGGATGGAGAAGTTCATCTAATTGTGCTGGTTTGACTCTTGTAATGGCTGTTTTTTTATCAATGAGTCCTTCGTTTGCCATATCAACTGCCATTTGTAAGGCTGCTGGACCATTTCTTTTGCCACTTCTTGTTTGCAACATCCAAAGTTTGCCTTCTTGAATTGTGAATTCGAAATCTTGCATATCTTTATAATGCTTTTCTAACTTTTCACGAATGTCACAAAATTCTTTGTACATTTCTGGCATTTTATTTTCTAGAGTAGGGAAATTTTTATTTGTTTCTAACTTAGATTCTTCATTTAAAGCATAAGGTGTTCGAATTCCAGCAACGACATCTTCGCCTTGTGCATTAATAAGCCATTCACCAAAGAATATATTTTCACCTGTGGCTGGGTTTCTAGAAAAAGCAACGCCTGTTGCACTATTTTCGCCCATGTTTCCAAAAACCATGGCTTGTACATTAACTGCTGTTCCCCAATCTCCAGGGATATTTTCAATAGCACGATAAGCAACAGCACGTTTTCCATTCCAAGATTGGAATACTGCACCAATAGCTCCCCAAAGTTGCTCTTCTGCTGTGTCTGGGAATTCTTTTCCTAAAACTTCTTTAATCTTTTCTTTAAAAGCTCCTGCTAAGAATTTCAAGTCTTCCACTGTCATGTCTGTGTCAAGGCTGTATTTTTTTTCTTTTTTCAACCCTTCCATGATTTCTTCTAGTTGAAGACGAATGCCTTGTCCTTCTTTTGGTTCAATGCCAGCTGCTTTTTCCATTACAACATCGCTGTACATCATCATCAAACGGCGATAAGAATCATAGACAAATCGTTCATTGTTTGTCTTGGCAACCATAGCAGGAATAGTTGTACTGGTAAGTCCAACGTTCAATACAGTTTCCATCATACCAGGCATAGATTGACGAGCACCAGAACGTATAGAAAGCAATAGAGGATTTTTTTCATCACCGAAAACTGCTTCCATTGTTTCTTCTACTTTTTTTAAAGCATCAGCAACTTGACCTTTTAATTCTTCAGGATATGCACCTTTTTGAGTTGTATAAATATTGCAAACTTCTGTAGTGATCGTGAAACCAGCAGGAACGGGAATACCAATAGATGACATCTCAGCTAGGTTAGCACCTTTTCCACCTAGCAAATTTCTCATATCTTGGCCACCTTCAGTGTACTTTCCACCAAAGGTATAGACATATTTTTTATTTGTTCCCATTAAAAGAAACTCCTGGATAATTCCAAAAAATGGCCATAAAATTAATAAAATTAAACATCAAATTAATAAATTAAACATCAAATTAATTAAATTAAACATAATATATATATAGAATAACAAATTATAATTATAAATTCAAGTACTTTTTAAATTCAAGTACTTTTTCATATATTTTAAGTACTTTTTAAAAAAAAATATATATTAAAAAAAAAAATTTTAGATACATAATAATAAGGAATCCTATTATACAAGAATTAATCGATCATTGTCTTTATTTGAAAAGGAATACCATTATAAAAAAAATTAATCGATCATTGTCTTTATTTTGATTTTTTTATTTATTTTTGTTACAATAATTTTTTCAATTTTAATTATTAGGAATATGTCCTAGAAGGGAGCGATATGAGCAGTATTTTAGAAGAAATCTTGAAACTCCAACAATTTGATAAAGACATTTATCATTACAAGGATATGCAAAAACGTTTACCCTTAAATTTACAAAGACAGAATAGCCAAATTCAAAATTACCAACATCAAGTTGCCAGCCACAACGAAGAGATCAAAAAAATCAAATTCAATATTCGAGAAAAAGAAAATCAACTCAAAACACATCAAAACACAATTGAAAAAAGAAAAGAAAACTTAAATCAAGCAAAATCAAACAAAGAATACTCTGCTCTAGGTGAAGAAATTCAAAAATTGACCATAGAAAAAGATGACCTAGAAATTTCCATTTTAGAATTAATGGAACATTTAGAACAAGAAAATGAAAAAAACAACCAACATAAAAAATACTTACAAAACTTAGAAAAAGAAGGATTGCAATACGAAAAAGAAATGAACATTGAACTACAAAAAATTGAACAAGAACTAGAAACTTTACAAAAAGAAAGAAATAAACAAAGAGAAGTAGTTCACACACAAGATAAAGAACTTTGTGCTACATACGAACATCTTATCAAAGCTGATCCTCGTTCTGCCATCGTTAAAACTGAAGACAATGCATGTGGTTTTTGCCGTGTAGAATTGCATATGACAGAACTCGCAACTGTAAGAAGTGGAAACGTTGCTACTTGTAAAAATTGTTTTCGTTTAATGTATGGTTAATTGAAAAAATGAAAACTTGCTACTTAGTAACATTCGTTTCATTTTATGAAAACTTGATACTTAGTAACATTCGTTTCATTTCATGAAAACTTGCTACTTAGTAACATTCGTTTCATTTCATGGAAACTTGCTACTTCATAAAAGTCGTTTTCGTTTAATTTTCGTTTAATATATTTTTAACATTGGAAATAGCCCCAATATCACATAATTTTTTAGAAAAAGAACAAAATATGGAATCTGAAAATATGGAATCTGAATCTGTAGAAATATATCCCGCAGTTATAATGGATGAGAATGAAACAAAATTTCTCGTACAATTAGGACCATCCAATAAAGGTGGTTGTGGTACGTCTTGTAAATGTGGTGCAAGTGCCTTATTAGGATCTTCCAAAGGACAAAAAATTTGGATAGAAAAAGATGAAAATCATCATAAAAAAGGAGACCTTGTTTGGATTGAAGCTCACTTACCTTCTATGTATTTAGGAATTTTATTTGTATTTGTTTTTCCTGTGCTTGCTATTATTATTGGTGCTTATATTGGTGACCAAATAGCCATGAAATATACTTGGAACCGTGATTTCTTAGCAATAATCGGTGGTATCATTGCATTGTGCATCAGTTTATTCATTGCTTTTTGTTGCGATAAATACTTATGCAAAAAAAAGGAAGTCTTTAAAATTTCCTCTGATCCTTTTCCAGAACCTGGACCTTGTCCTCATAAAAAGGATTATCTATGAAAAAAAAATCTATCTTTATTTCCATTTGCATAGGCATCATACTTATCTTATTAGCAACAACCATTTCTATTGAAGATTCTGAAATCATTCGTTCCCAACAAGAGCATCAAGTTTGCTGGTTAGGCGTTCGTCAAATTGGACGTGCTTTATGCCAATATGCCATGGAACATGACAATGCATTTCCACCTGATTTACAAACATTGATCCAAGAAAAATATCTTAACTCCCCTGATATCTTACAATGCAATAACAAACAATATCATTATATTCCAGGCTTACGCCTAGATATGCCTTGTAATTTACCTATTCTTATTGAACGACATGGAGAACATATCTATAACATACAACAAAAACCACAACGTGGTGGATTTGTATTAAAATTAGACTTTGTTGCGTATTCTATTTTACAAAAAGATATGAATTATATCTTACAAAATATGGACAAAGCCTTGCAAATATTACCAGAAACAAACAAAGAAAAAATTTTACAAACTATAGAATCATGGAATACACACGAATATGTTCTATCATTATCTCTTTGGAAACTTCGCCAACTTAACATCCCTATTTTAGATCCACGTGTACAAAAACAATTAAGACATTATTCATTTGGTGTACGCCACCAAGCTGCTCTACTTTTAGCAAATTGGGATAAAAAATCTACACTTCCAGTATTGCAAGAAGCTATGATGAACACAAACTATGCCATTCGAAAAAGTGTATTTTCTTACTTTTCTCATGACAATCCCTATTATGTTTTTTCCCATACACTTTCTGGGAAAATGGCATACTCTCAAAAATAAATACGCTACATCGGCAAATATCTATGATCTAAAGAGATATATAGGAACAATCATAGTATCGTATTACGCCTACATACACTTTCTGGGGTTACCAACTGCTTTAAATAATCTATAAAATTCTATAAAATAATATAAATATTTTATAGAGTGTATATTTGTAATGAATGTGGTTTAAAAATAGACAGAGATTACAATGCAAGTTTGAATTTACTAACAGAATTAAAAAAACAAATAGGCAAAGTTCTTGCCGAATTTACGTCTGCGGACTTGACGGCAATGCAGTCAGATTTAGTAATAAATCAGATTGTAACCAGCAAGGTTGAAACAGAAATACAACAGAAATCTTATTTATAGATTTTTATAGCTATTTATAGGATTTTATAGGTTTGTAGGAACGGAAATGTCATATTCTTCTACAAAAAATTAAACACGATACACCATCAACTACTCATAACTAAAGATTATGCCCATGTAACTACAAGTTGTAGTATTGTCTTACGTTTCCTCTCATTGTAAAGGCAGTGGGAGGAAGTTTATAAAAAAAACAAAAATTTTAAAAAGCCACTATACTTTTTTATTCCTCATTAGTAACAATCGGAACTTTATATGAAAATACAACTTACGCCCAATCTATCTTTAGATGGGACTTCCATTGCTTCCTCCCACACCAGCATATACTTACAAGAACTAGATACATTATTTGATATTGGTATATTTCACAAACAAACGATTTCTGCTAACAATATTCTTATTAGTCATGCTCACATGGATCATGCAGGTGCCTTAGCACACTTTATCTCCCAACGAACCTTATTTCGCATGACTGCTCCTAATATATACGTACCATCAGAAACCATTACACCTTTTCAAACCATTTTACAAGCATGGCAACAACTAGACAATTGCACATACCGCTATAACTTACATGCTATCGAACAAAAAAAATACTACGAACTTAAAAAAGACTATGCTTTTATGGCATTTCCTGTTTCCCATAGAGTTCCTTCCTATGGTTTTACTATTTTTCAAGTCAAAAATAAATTAAAACCTATCTATCTTCATCTACCAGGCTATGAAATCGAAAAACTACGAAAAAATGGTATAGAAATTACAAATACACAGTATGAACCCTTGCTCAGCTATACTGGAGATTGCATATTTCAAAGCTATCTAGATACACCTACTTTCCAAAAATCTAGATTTTTACTCATGGAATGCACATTTTTAAATGAACGTAAAAATAAACAACATGCTCAACGTTGGGGACACATCCACTGGGAAAATATTATCCAACACCATGAAATTTTACAACAACATGAAAAAATCATTTTAGTACATTTTAGCCCACGCTACTCGCAACAATATATTGACAAATTAATAGAAACAGAATCACCGCCTTCCCTACGTAATAAAATAATGACATTGTATGAATAAAATAAAAATACACATAAATTCGTGCTTGAAATATTTTCATTGCAAAAATAAGGAATTTCACTATAATAATATATTTATCATAAAAAATAAACGTTTATTTAACAGTAAATTTCAAAGAAATTATAGGACAGTAGATTAATGATTATGAACGATAAAAATCGATTTGCAACATTATATTTTTTAGTGCTTCTATCAGTTATTTTATTGATACATTCCCTCTTCTTTCAACAAGAAGTAGAAGAATTTACATACGCACAATTTAAAAGACTTGTCCAAGAATCACCTCAAAGAATAGAACAATGCATCATCACTCCCACACATATTCGAGGTGTTTACATCAAAGACAATGATGTATTTCAAAGACATCTAAAACAATTAGAAGCTCGTGCTAAATTACAAGCCCAAGCAAAACTAGAAGCAAAACAAACAGAAGCACAAAAAGTAGCGGATACAGAAGCACAAAAAATAGCGGTCACAACAGAGGCTAGTACTCAAAAAACAGAGCTACAAAAAGCAATGGACACTCAAACAACAGAAGCACAAAAAGTAGCGGACATAACAGAGGCTAGCACTCAAAAAACAGAACAACAATTAGTACCTAGTACTTCAGAAACAGAACAACAAATAGTGGCGGAGACTCCCAACGAAGAAAAAAACAAAGCAACTACTCTAACAAGTAATCAACAAAAACGCCAACCGTTCCACCATTTAATGCAATTACCAGAAGGTCGAAAATCATATAACGTTGTTCGTGTATTTGATGACCCCAATCTTGTCAAATTTTTAGAAGAAAACAAAGTGCCTTTTCAAGGAGAAGTAGACAACAACTGGCTTGCCATACTCTTATCATGGCTCTTACCACTCGGTCTACTCGTTGCATTTTGGGTATTTTTCATGAGAAGAATGTCTACATATGGTCGTGACATTATGTCCTTTGGAAAAACGCAAGCTAAAATCACAGCAGAACACAATACAAAAACAACATTCCATGACGTGGCTGGCTGTGACGAAGCAAAAGAAGAACTAGGCGAGATCGTAGACTTTTTAAAATCACCTAAAAAATTTGAACAATTAGGTGGGAAAATTCCTAAAGGTGCACTTTTAGTAGGCCCTCCTGGCACAGGGAAAACATTACTAGCACGTGCTGTTGCTGGGGAAGCCAACGTCCCATTTTTTCATATTTCTGGTTCAGAATTCGTTGAAATGTTTGTAGGTGTAGGTGCATCTCGCGTACGAAATCTCTTTCAACAAGCTAAATCAAAACCTCCTTGCATTATTTTTATTGATGAAATTGACGCAGTAGGAAGACAAAGAGGAGCTGGTTTAAGTGGTGGACACGACGAACGAGAACAAACTCTCAACCAACTTCTTACAGAAATGGACGGATTTGAAACAAATAAAGGAATTATTGTTTTAGCAGCTACAAATAGACCTGATATCTTAGACCATGCACTCCTACGCCCTGGTAGATTTGATCGAAGAGTCACCATTGGCCCACCTGATATCAAAGGTCGTGAAGAAATACTTAAAATCCATGCACGTGGAAAACCAATGGATAAAGACATTGTACTCAAACAACTAGCACAACGAACTCCTGGATTTTCTGGTGCTGATCTAGCTAGCGTTATGAATGAAGCTGCCTTACTTGCAGCAAGAAAAGGTAAAAAAATAATCCAACAAGACGATTTAGCAGAAGCCATTGAACGAGTTATGGCAGGTCCTCAACTTAAAAGCAGAATCATTTCTGACCAAGAAAGAAAAATCACAGCATTCCACGAAGTAGGACACGCTATAATCCACGAACTTCATCCCCATGCAAATCCTGTTCATAAAGTCTCGATCATCCCCAGAGGTTCTGCCCTTGGATATACAATGTCTATGCCTGAGGAAGACAAATACAACAAAACAAAGGATGAAATTTTAGCAGAAATTTGTTGCTTTTTAGCAGGTCGGATTGCAGAAGAAGTAGAGTTCGGAATTATGTCAACTGGTGCAAGCAACGATTTTCAACATGTTTCAAATTTAGCTAGGTCCATGATCGCAAGATATGGAATGAGCAAAACTGTTGGTCCTATGGCATTTGAAGCAGAAGAACGAGAACTGTATATTGGCAAACGATCTCCCTCATACAGCAATGAAACATTACAAACCATTGACCAAGAAACACGACAAATTGTAGAAGAATGCTACAACTACACTCGCTCTCTACTCGAAACACATAAAGAAAATATGAGAAAAATCGTAGATGTTATTTTAGAAAAAGAAACATTGGAAGGCGATGAATTTCGAAAACTCCTGAACGAACTCATTCCTGACATTCCAGAAAAATATAATTTACTAGATCAAAAGGCACAAGATACCACAACATAAAAAACTTTGTAGACTCTAAGTTTACAGGAGGCTCTCATGGCACTTTCAAATATAGATTACAATGAGTTTGATAAATATGAAGATTTAAATATTAAAAAACCTCCACAACAAAAGAATACAGAAAACTTTCAAGAATTAGAAGAGATCATTACTAGCACAAACAATGTTCACAAATCAGAAGATATTATAAGCAGTACAAACAATGTCCAAAAATCAGAAGATATCATAGACTGTGAAAAAAGCATGCAAGAACTAGAAGATATCATAGACTGTGAAAAAAGCATGCAAGAACTAGAAGATATCATAGACAACAACATAGCAAATATCTACCAAGCAACTACTCAAAATACTAAAGAAACAACAACTATCCCATATTCTAAAAAAACGCTATTAGATTCCTCTGAAAACTTAGAAACTGTATGTAGAATAGAAAAAAACTCTAATTCAAAAACAAATGTATTCACTATACAAGAAAGCGGTCAAGTACTACAACAAGATAACAATAGCCTCAAAACTCCCAATGTAACATCTATAGAAAAATCACCATCCCCTCTTAAAAATGATGAACCATGTGCCGATCAAACTAGTCCCATTGAAAAACGTTATAAAATCATCGAAAAAGTGGGACAAGGGGGGATGGGGAGTGTCTATAAAGCCATAGATAAAAAACTCAATCGATTAGTAGCATTAAAAATAATGATCACAAAAGGCAATGTGAAACCAGAAAAAATACAAAGATTCATTCGCGAAGCAGCATTGATCGCTACTTTCAAACATCCTAGCATTGTAACAATTTATGACATTCAACAAGATGAAGATAAAATATGTTACTGTATGGACTTTATTGAAGGTGACACCCTAGAAAAAATCATCTCTCTCAAAGGAAAATTTACAGAAAAAGAAGCACTAAGAGCTATCATTCGCATTGCCCAAACACTACAAATCGTACATGCCCATGGAATTATCCATAGAGATATCAAACCTTCTAATATTATAGTCACTCCTAATAATGAAATCAAATTGCTAGATTTTGGAACAGCTAAACTAGAAGGGGAAAAATCTATCACACAAACAGGAGCATTTTTAGGTACTTTAGCCTTTGCCTCACCAGAACAACTGAATAAATCTAGTGAAGTAGATTTACGTACTGATATCTACTCGCTTGGCATTACCTTTTATTATCTACTCACAGGAGAACCACCCTATCGAGGCACATCATTTGAAGTTATCTCTCAACACTACTTCGCTCCTATTCCCCCATTGCCAAATGGAATTACATCCCATACAGAAAAAATTCTGCAAAAAATGATGGCAAAAAACCCATCTGACCGATATTCTAGCATGACAGAATTATTAGAAGCCATTGCCTATGGTGCGAATCAAAAAAAATACTCCACTACTACTGCTGATGAAAAAACATACACTACTACAAAATCACCATCTCTTTGGTCTCATTACATTATAAATAATGAAGAATACTTTCAAAAAAACATAAAAAAAATCACATATAGAGATAAACAGAGTGGACAAACTATCTTAGACATGACAGCACCTGCATGGTGTAAACTTCCCATTAAATTGCAAAAAAAATACTCACAACTCTATCAATTGATCTATGCAAAATCATATGGTTTAGAAGTAGAATCCACCTTCTATACAAACGATATCAGTATTACTATGAGACTCATTCCACCAGGACGTTTTTTAATGGGCGAAAATATTAATGAGAAATATAAACAAATCAATGAAATACCGCAACATATTGTCGTAATTAGTAAACCATTTTGGATGGCAAAATATCCTATCACTAAAAAACAATGGAAAATCGTAACAAAAGAAACACCATGGCGTGGTCAACTCTATACATTAAGCAACAACGATTCTCCCGCAACATATATTAGTTGGAACGACATTTGCGAAAATTTTCTACCTAGATTAGATAATGAATACGAACTCCCCACAGAAGCTCAATGGGAATATGCTTGCAGAGCTGGTACTACTACACCTTATTTTTGGGGAAATGAACAAAAAAAAATTGACAGTTATGCATGGTACAAGCAAAATACAGCACAAAGAGAATATGCACAAAATATCGGCAATAAAAAAACAAATCCTTGGGGAATGGCTGACATAATCGGTAATATTTGGGAAAAATGCAACGATATCTTTGACAAATACACCATTGACCAAGCTAAAGACCCCCAAGGTGGCAAACAAGGAGTATTTCGAATAGAACGAGGTGCATCATGGCAAAGTAATGCATCAGAATGTCGATCTGCTCGTCGTAGCTTTTCTAAACCTACTACAAAAGAATCCACCACTGGATTTCGATTGATACGAAACATACATATGTAAACAATGTAATTACTACAAACAAATAACACTCCCTTACAATACAACATATAAATTAATTATAATTACAACAATTATTATAATTAAATACCACACCTTAAATTACAACATATAAGTTAATTATAATTATAAATTACAACAATTGTTATATTACAACAATTGTTAAAATAGGACAAACAATGAACATATACCAAGAATTACAAGCCAGAGGCTTTATATACCAAGAAACAGACAGCCAAGCCATAGAAGAACAACTTATGACAAAAAATGTTGTTCATTACTGTGGATTTGATCCCACAGGAAACAGCCTACACGTAGGGCATCTGCTACCAGTCATGGCAATGCGATTAATGCAAAAAGCAGGTCATATTCCTACCATCCTTGTAGGAGGTGCCACTGGACGCATCGGTGACCCTTCTGGTCGTAGTACCGCAAGAAATATGCTAGATGAAGAAACCATCAATCAAAACGTGCAAAGCATCCATCAACAACTTGCACACTTTATTGATCCCAACAAATCAATATTTGTCAATAACTACGATTGGTTTAAAAACATAAACATACTAGATTTTCTACGAGACATTGGTAGCAAATTCCCAGTGAATCGAATGTTAGCCCAGAAATCAGTAGAAAGTCGCTTAGAAAATGGACTTTCCTTCCTTGAATTTTCCTATTCATTACTCCAAGGCTATGACTTCTATTATTTATATAAAACACACAACTGCACGCTACAAATCGGTGGACAAGACCAGTGGGGCAATATGGTTGCTGGAACAGAACTCATCCGGAAAATGTACGACGACACACACCAAGCTCATTGTTTAACGATTCCTTTACTTATCAATCCATCTACAGGACAAAAATTCGGAAAATCTATTGGTGGCACTAGCGTATGGCTTGATAAAACACAAACTCCAGTATTTGACTACTATCAATTCTGGCGCAACACAGAAGATACTATGGTCGAAGACCTACTTAAAAAATTTGCCATTGATCTACCTGTTCAAGAAGCCATAGATTTAGCACATTCTAACAATATAAATAGAGCTAAAGAAATCTTAGCATATGAAGCTACAAAACAAGCACATAGTGAAGAAGAAGCACTTAATGCTTATTTAGCAGCTGGTGCAAAATTTGGATTTTCTGATCCAGAAAACAAAATTTCAACAACATCCAACATTACAAAAGCCAATATATCTAACATCCAAGCTCAACTCCCAACAGTAGAACTACCGTACTCTCACTTTCAAAATAATGACCTATGGATCGCTAAACTCATGCAACTCGCTGGATTTTGCAAATCTACTAGTGAAGCACGTCGCCTAATCCAAGGAGGCGGAGTCACCTTAAATGAAAAAAAAATCACAGACATCAACTACACCATCACAGAATCTGATATCCAAAACAATACACTATTACTAAAAACTGGTAAAAAAACTTTCAAAAACATAAAAATAATACACAACTAATTTTTCAAATCATTCATCCTATTACAATTAGTACATTAGGATCACACATTTCATATTTATCTATAGAAAACATAGACACATTATTTAAAATAACAATGTAAAAGACGTTTTGAATAACGTCTTTTTTTTATATATACAAATTTTTTTTATATATACAAAAAAAAGCATAACTTAAGTTATGCTTTTTTATATATAAAATAAAAATGTATCATACACTATGTACAATACTATTTTTCTTCGTTTTCACATTTTTTATGATCATGTTTTTTATGACCATATCTATGACCATGTTTTTTATGGAATTCAACTTTGGCACCACAATTAGGGCATATGATTTCATGTTTGCAATGTTTGTGATGTTTTCCCCCTACTTTTTCTACTGGTGCTACAGCTTCTTCTGCAACTTCTTCTGCTTCTTCAACAGCTTCTTCGCATACTTCTTCAGCTGCTTCTTCAGCTGCTTCTTCGGTTGCTTCTTCGCATACTTCTTCAGCTACTTCTTCAGCTGCTTCTTCGCATACTTCTTCAGCTGCTTCTTCAGCTGCTTCTTCGGCTGCTTCTTCAGCTACTTCTTCGCATACTTCTTCAGCTACTTCTTCAGCTACTTCTTCGCATACTTCTTCAGCTGCTTCTTCGCATACTTCTTCAGCTGCTTCTTCAGCTGCTTCTTCACATTCAGCTTTGCATTCAGCTTTGCATTCTTCTTTGCATTTATCTTTGCATGCTTCTTTGCATTCTTCTTTGCATTTATCTTTGCATTTATCTTTGCATGCTTCTTTGCATTCAGCTTTGCATTCTTCTTTGCATTTATCTTTGCATGCTTCTTTGCATGCTTCTTTGCATGCTTCTTTGCATTCAGCTTTGCATTCTTCTTTGCATTCAGCTTTGCATGCTTCTTTGCATTTATCTTTGCATTTTCCTTCATGTCTCATTTTAGGAAATGCAAATTCAAATTCATGACCACAAGCTTGACATTTGATCATGCGAGTTTTTTGCATGCATTCTTTAGGCTGAGCTGGTGTTTCTGTAACAGCTGGCACATCTTGTGCTATGATAGAAACCATGCAACATAAAATCATGAGGCATAAAAATTTTTTCATATTTTCCCCTTTACAATACAATAAAAATGAACATAAATACTAACAAAACATAGAAAAGATAATAAAAATTTATTATCTTTTTTATTATTTCTAAATTAATTATACCATATTTTTTTATCTTAGCAAGTTTTTTTTGCTAAAAATGTAAAAAAAAATTTATATAACTTATTTCAATAAAATAACTTATCTTAAATATACACTATAAATTAAAACTATCTAAAAATTCATATAAATCACTCATTGTTACTAAAATTTTTTAACAGCCCATCAATGTAACTTCGAATTTTTGTCATCTGTTCTTGTTTATGAAAAATTTTCTGTCTCTCTTCTAAAGTAGCATTATCAAAAGTTTTTGTATACCCTTCCTCTTTTTCTGCTAACTTTTGTGCAATATTATTTAACGCAATTTTACATTGAAGAAATAAATCTATGTCATTATAAATATTATTCTCATCAAAATCACCAAACTTTATAAAAGTTTCTAAGTGCGGTGTTAATACATCTACACAAAAAATATACGTAATGCTTACTGTCAACCTTGGTAACTCCATTTGAAGAAATTTTCTTGCTTTTCCAATAGGTTGTTGCCACTCTTTTTGTAACTTTCTAATTGCATTTTCACGCACAATCACCTCTTCCTGCTTTTCCTTATCGTAATCAGAAGCAGGCCAGTTCATCGCAATAATTCTTAAAAGACTGGCCGCCTTAGTATAACTCATACTTTTAACTGCTTCATCTACTTTTTCTATCTGCTTCATAGCATTCGCATATTGTTCACTAAGCTCTCGCTTACGAATAGCTTGACTATACAAAGACTCCATCTTATGCAAAGATTGTTCCATAGACTTAAATTCTTGGGAATCCAATTGTTCTATACACTTACGAGTCATCTGAATGCATAACTTAGCTTTATCTAATTCTCTATTCTCTAAATAATCTTGAGCTTGCTCAAAAAATAGAAAAATTTGATTCTTAATTTCTTGAACCCTTTGTTTCCCCTTGATTTGTCTTGTATAATTCGTGTCTGTAAACATAGAATCCCATTTAATAATTTGGATATTTTCTACCTCATTTTTTTCATTAGAAATCACAACAACTCTACGATGAAACGGGAGAAGAACATTCTCAATATTTTTTGCAATTACAAGAAAAATAGGAGCTTTCTTGTGATTTGACAAAGTAAACTCTCCAGTTGCATCTGTTGTTGTAATAAATTTATCCATTTTCATGCTAAAAGAATCATAAGAGGCAAATATAGAAAAACCCAATTGAGGAGAATCATCTTCATCTACAATACGAAACGTTTGATTCCCTTCAGAAAAATACACTTTCTCCAATCGTAAAAAAGGCTGTGGCATATACAACCCTAAACAAGTTCCCTTGGCATGAAATAGAGAATCATTCTCTGAAAATAAAGGTTGTGCAATCTTAACAAGAGTCCCAGCCCAACGTTGATTCCCAGAATATAAATAAAAATAATCATCTTTCCCTATCATTTGTAACGTTCTAGGAAATGTACGAAAAATAACATTCGTACTATGTTCCTGTACATTCTGAATCCACCCTTCTAAACTTAAAATCGTCAAAAATTGTTGAAAGACAGCATCATAATCCTCTTGAAAAACAAAGGAGACATAAGGACTAAAACGACCTGTTTTCAAATGTAATCTACGCATTTGAACTTGTTTATCTAAATACGAAAAAGAAATAGCAACTGCCATTTCATAATATTCTAAATCCTTAAAAAATTTTCCGCCTAAATCTTTTCGAATATCCTTAGCATATAAAATTTTCTCTGTATTTACCATATCCTCTACAAAGTCTACTTCTATACTCTTCAAAGACTCTTGGGAAATCAAATGCTTCCATTGTTGCTTCCAGACTTCTGTTTCTATTTTATGATTCGGCGTATCCCAACAAGCAAAAAAAACTTTTACAGCATACGATTTATATAGCCATTCTGGAACTTTCTGCACAACTTCCTCTATATTTTCCACATTTTCTGTTGTTTCTACTATATTTTTGGGGAAAACATTATCAATCCCTGGTACCTTTGCCATTTTCATCTCAGAATCATTGCAAGCAACACACAACAACACAATACAAATATATATACTCGTACAACTTATTCTCATATATCCTTCTCCCTAAACAAGAAAGAATTTATCATTATGGAACATTCAATATATAAATTTAAGATTGATACCACTATATTTCTATGCTATAATAAAAAAATAATTAGGAATATATACCATGAAAAATATACATTGGAAAACATTTCCCAATAGGAATATATAATATGAAAAATATACATTGGAAAACATTTCCCACATATGAATCCTTACTACAAAAAATTCCATGGGAAAGTATCATATCACATAGTCATTGTATCAAAGAATCTCCTACAAGGCAAGTTTTAGAATTTTCATTCCAAGAATCTGAATTCATTCTAAAAATATTTAAATCCCCCAATTTATGGGATAAAATTCGTCTTTTTTTCTTCTCACGCCCTAAAAAAGAATGGGAAAATATATTATTTTGCTATAAAAACCAACTCCCTGTTCCTGAACCAATAGCATATGCAAAAACAAAAGACAACGCATATATTCTTACAAAAAAAATCCAAGACGTACAAAATATGCGTGACTCGGACTGTACTCAATTCTCTCTTCCACAAAGAAGAAAACTGATTCATAACCTTGCTAAAATGATGGCTGACCTCCATGCAACACACTGTATCCACCAAGACCTCCATTCTGGTAACATTCTCTTTGATTCACAAATGAATATATATCTTGTAGACCTATATAAACTCCGCCATTGCATAAGAAAAAAACCTTTTATATACCTAAAAAACCTAGGAATGATTGGTGCCTCCCTAGCCAACTCTTGGAAATACAGCCAAGACTTTTTACTTTTTTTACAATATTACCAACAACATTGGAAAATCCTACAAAATTACCACATATCTAAACTCTATTCCATTGTAAAAACATCCTTAAAAAATTATAAATGGTTCTTTGCGAATAAAACTGTCCATCGTTGCCTAAAACATGGAAAATACTATCAAAAATTTCAAATACAAGGTGGACATGGCATAGTAAATAGAAAATTAATTCCGTTTGATGTAACAAAAGACAACATCCAAAACTATCTTGATTCTGCTCGTACCCTCAAACAATCTAAATCTCGTAGAATACTTGCCACAAAATTCGGTGTATATAAGGAATTTTACAAAAAAAAGAAAATAAATTGGATATTGGATTGCTTTCGTTACTCTTATGCTAAAAAAGCATGGATCGCAGGTGCAAGTTGCCTAGCACGCTCCATTCCTACTGCAGCTCCTATCTTATTCTGGGAAAAACGTCATTTTCGCATTTTATTTTCATCCTACTTATTAATGGAAGAAATTAAAAATGCACAGACATTGGAAGATTTTTTTTACTCTGAACAAGATAAAGAAAAAATTCATAAAATTCTATACCAAGCTGGAAAATTAATCCGTTTTATGCATGAACAAAACTTATGCCATCGTGATTTAAAAAGCCAAAATTTTATGGTCACAAAACAATATAAATTACTTTTAATAGACCTAGATGGACTCCGTGTTAAAAAATATATATCTACAAAACGTCGCAAAAAAAATCTTGCTCGTCTAATGCGTTCTGTACTACTCGTAAAACATATGGGCGAAAAAGAACAAAAAATCTTACAACAAGGTTATCAAAGCCTTTTTTATAATGCATACATTACATAAGGATTTTAAATATGAGTCAATATAACATTGCCTTATTGCCAGAAAATCAAACGCAAAAAAATAATTTACAAGAAATTATTGAAATTTTAGACACAATAAAATTATCTGCAACATATCAATATCCTATCTGGGAACGCCTCCAGACAGAACATACTTCACCAAATTTTTACCAACAACAAGAACTTACACTAGCAAAAAATACAACATGTACCTTAATTTCTCCTGAAACAGAAGATCCCAGTGGAAAAGGCAAATATTTCATTGCCAACCAAGACCAAGCCAATATCCAACTATTTTGTGAAACATTTCAACTTCATACACAGATGTACTCCTGCCGCATCTTTACAGAAGAACATCAAACAACACCACAAGATAGCCACATTCGAATTCTAAGTCCCTTAGGATCTGTAGGATACGGAACCCTTCAAATCCAAGATATCAGCCCTGAACTTCGACAGATTTTAGAAAAAGAACATCCTGATATGGCAAAATTTGCAGACCAAGAAATAGAAGACCTCATCATAAACATACACATATACAATCGAAAAAACTCATTAAAAATCTTAGAATTTGCTAAAAATCTACAAAATCCAAAATTTAAAAGAATTATTCTTCATGAAAGCCAACAAGACAATCCCTACTTTTTAATAGAACCAAATGACCCTGCATGGGAAATCATGAACTTACAACAACTACGACATTGGCTACAAGAAAACATCATCCACCAAGCGATCATCATAGGAACATCTTCCCTAGTAGACTGGTTTACAGGGATTGGACTACAAATTGCAAACCACTCCTACATTGGAGATGCATATGCATTATTTACACCTACAGCCATGTATTGGCCTCAATGTCCTTTAGAAATCAGCAATTACCTTAGCTTACTCTTTACAGCTCGAACTATGCTAGAATACTTACAAGAAAAAGACAAAAGTAGCCTACTCAACAGTGCTATTATGAAGGCCATCCAACAACCACTCCACACACAAAAAAAACAAGAAATACATCAATCTATCCTAGAAACATTAAAAAATAACATACAAACACCATAATCATAAACTTTAGGAAAAAAAAATGGCAAATCTTGCAGAATATCAAAAAATCTTCCTAGATTTCCTACAGTCTATACAAAATAACGATGCTTATATGGAATTACTACAAGAATTCTTACTACAATGCAAATCTAAAGGTATACCATATCTTCAAAAAATGCACAATTCCGTACAATACCAAGAAACGCTATTGCAAATCCTACAAACCATGAACAGAACGCAAGAACTTGCCATCCTACTTCCTTATATATTAGACAAAGCCATTGAAATTACGAATGCAGAACGTGGCTACTTTATTATTGGAAAACAAACTATAGCCAGAAATTATTCTGGTGAATCCTTAACACAAGAAATTGGTCTTAGTCGCACTATCATACAACAAGTACAGGAAACAAAACAACCAGTTCTAACAAACAACGCTCGTTTAGATCCTAAATTTCAAGCAAGTGCATCTATTCAAGACTTTCGACTCCTCTCTATTTTAAGCGTACCTCTTTTATCACATAACAAAATCCTAGGCGTTCTATATATTGACAATCGTTTCATACGTGGCAACTTTACAGAATACCATAAAGAAATCCTCACAACATTTGCAGAACAAGCAAGCATTGCCATTGAAAATGCTCAATTACATGAAAAATTACAACAACAAGCACAACAACTATCTCAATACAACTTATCCTTGCAAAACACCATACAACAAAAAACACAAGAACTTAACAACATACACCTACAACTATACACATTATCAGAAAATTACAAATACCATAACATCTATAGTAAAAGCCCAAAAATGAAACAAATCTTTCGAATGCTAGACAAACTAAAAAAATCAGACATCTCTGTCCTTATTCAAGGCGAAAGTGGAACTGGGAAAGACCTTATAGCCCAAGCCATCCATGCTACTAGCCAACGAAAAAACAATCCATTCATCTCTGAAAACTGTGCTGCCATTGCTCAAAATCTCTTTGAAAGCGAACTTTTCGGATACAAAAAAGGAGCATTTACAGGTGCTACATGCGACCACCAAGGACTTTTTCAACAAGCACACAAAGGCACACTATTTTTAGACGAAATTGGAGAATTAAACCTAGACATGCAAAAAAAACTACTCCGTGTCCTAGAAGAAAAAAAAATCCGTCGAGTAGGAGACAACCAAAACATTAACATCGACATACGCATCATCACTGCTACCAACAAAAACCTCCGTGAAATGGTTCAACAAGGAGACTTTCGCGAAGATCTATACTATCGCCTCAATACAGTAGAAATCGACCTTCCACCCCTACGCGAACGTCCAGAAGACATTCCTCTACTTATAGAACATTTTCTACAACAAAACAACAGTCAAAAAACAATATCTGCCGACCTACTAGCAATACTACAAAAATATCCATGGCCTGGTAACATCCGTCAACTCAAAAACGAAATACAACGCCTAATCACTCTTTCAGACAACAACATACTAGAAAAAATACACCTATCTAAAGACATCCTACACCATCCCATTTCCACTAAAGAAATTCACAACCTACCACAATACTTACAACAAATCGAACAAAACGAAATCAAAAAAGCCCTCCAAGCAACAAATAACAACAAATCCCAAGCCGCAAAACTCCTAGGAATTAGTCGCTTTACCTTAATTCGTAAACTAGAAAAATTCGATACATCTAGTATTTCAAATCCCAAATAGTCAAACTCCTATAAATCAGTCGCTTAATCAGTCGCTTTACCTCCCCAGAGCAACTCACCTCCCCAGAGCAACATTTCACTCCCCAGAGCAACTCACCTCCCCAGAGCAACATTTCACTCCCCAGAGCAACTCACCTCCCCAGAGCAACTCACCTCCCCTGAGCAACATTGCTTCCCCAAAGTAAATACCCAGAACAAGTTCACTTCCCAGAGTAAAATTAAGATGCACGCATTATCAATGCATTTCTACGTAATTCTAAGTAATTCTACGCATTT
>JAGOMP010000039.1 GCA_017993505.1 Planctomycetota bacterium | reverse complement strand
ACAAAACAATGCTTGTTTGATTATAAACTATTTGAATACAAAATCAAGTTTTTTTATCATATTACATCCTATAAAATCAAGATGAAAATAAAATAAAAATGAAAAAAACTTCAGATTTATCTATAGAAAGTAAATTTTCCTTGTATTCTGAAAAATTTTTTTTTATACTTTTATTTTATTTAGAACATGATTATTTTAAAATGCAAAATAAAATTTTGCATCATACAAAAAAAATTAGGAGAATGTAATTGGAACGAATTACCAATACTATATATAAAAAACGTGGATTACCCTTTTCTATACAAGATTATCCTGAAGAAATTCAAAAACTTTGGGCAGAAAAATTAAAAACAGTGGATGAAATCGTTGAATTGTTGCCTAGTAAATTTTCTTTTGCATCCGCCTTTTTAGCATCCCAACCACGTGCTTTTTTAAGAGCTTTAGGAAAACGAACCAACTTTGAATCTATGGAATTATTTGGTTCTTTTTTTATCGAACCTTATGAATTTTTATCTTTTCCCCAACTTACGTATCGAACATTTTACTTTGGACCTATAGAACGGTTGCTCAACAACAAAATGGGAAAAACAGTCCAATATATTCCCAAACAATACACACAAATTAACGACACAATTGATCATTATTCCCCTGAATACGTTTTTTCTATAGCTACTGTTCCAAACAAAGAAGGATTCATCAATTTATCTTTAAATAATGCTGCCGATGAACCAGCATTGAGAGAAGCTATTAAAAATCCCTCTAAAAAAGTAATCCTTGAAATCAATTGCTACGCACCTTGGGTTCACGGTGAACTTGAACAACCAGAAAACGACCACTGCATCCATTTATCTGAAGTTGACTATGTCTATGAAAACCACGAACCTCTCTTTCAAATGCCCAACATCATTCCTACAGATGTAGAAAAAAGCATTGCCACATACGCTAGCAAATATATTCAAGACAGGGACGTCATCCAATTTGGAATTGGTGGCATTCCCAATTATATTGCCACACAAATTACAGATAAAAAAGACATTGGTATCCATACAGAAATGTTGTCTGATTGGGTAGTGGATCTTGCAGAAAAAGGCGTCATTACTAACAAGTACAAAGAAATTTACAATGGTAAAACAGTCTGTATTTTCATCGTAGGAAGCGACAAAATTTATGATTGGGTTGACAGAAATGAAAATGTTTGCATCCTTTCTGCAGAAAAAGCCAATTCACCCCTCCAAATTCATAAACTTTCTAATTTTAAAAGCGTCAATGCAGGATTAATGATCGATTTCAATGGCCAAGTATGTTCTGAAACTATTGGTCATAAACCTTATAGTGGTACAGGTGGACAATTTGAATTTGTACAAGGTTCTTTTTTATCCCCTGGAGGTCGTTCTGTGATTTGTATCAAGACAACTAACAAAGATGCTACAAAAAGCAACATTCTTTCAGGACTTCCTAGCGGTGCTGCAGTCACAGTTCCAAGGTTTTTTACTGACATCATTGTCACAGAATACGGTGCTCGTGAAATTATGTACAAATCCAAACATGAACGAACACGTGAACTTATTGAAATCGCCTATCCCGACTTCCAAGACAAGCTTGTAGAAGAAGCAAAAAAACTCAAACTTTGGGATGAATCAAAAGGATTCCAAAAAACTTCCCAAAAAATTCTCTATAAAAGCATTCCTTGGATTGTACGCATAAAAAAAATGTTCTCGAAAAAAAAATAAAATAGATTTTTCCATAATTGACAAAAGGCATAAAATTTGATACTCTATGGCTAGTTAAGTTATCCAAAATTTAACTAGCTATAGAAATACAAAAAAATATAACATGAATATTTTACTAATTAGCAATTTAGGGTCAAAACAAAATGTATGAATCATACTGGAATCTCACAGCCAAACCCTTTCGTAATAACATAGATAGAAATTTTTTCTTTTATAGTAGCACATACGAAGAGGCATATTTACGACTTATTTATGGAGTCATGGAATCCAAAGGCATCCTAGTACTTACTGGGAATAGTGGCTGTGGAAAAAGTTTCTTAAGCAAAATTTTTATTAAAGACATGTTAGAACAAGGCTATAAAATTGCGTTCATTGCAAATCCTAATTTAGAACCATTAGAACTTTTACAACAAGTTTCTTATGAATTCGGATTAGAATATAAAGATAAAACAAAAGCAGAAATTTTGCGAAACTTAAAAACATTTTTTGAAGAAAATCAAAGCCAAGACAAAAAAAATATTTTAATCATAGATGAAGCTCATCTGATTAAAAATGAACAAACATTAGAAGAAATACGCTTACTATCTAACTTAGAAACGGAAAATCATAGCCTTCTTTCCATCATACTAGTGGGAGCCAACGAACTCGGAAATATTTTACAAAAAAACTTATCCTTACAAGAAAGAATTGGCTTACGTTGCACATTAAAAGCCATGAATTGCCGAGAAACAGGTGAATACATATATTTTCGTATGGAAAAAGCAGGTTGTGGACGTGAAATCTTCAATGCAGAAGCCATCAAAGAAATATACACCGAATCTGAAGGTATTCCACGTAAAATTAACAATATATGTGACTTAGCTTTATTATTAGGGTATGGGGACAATGCCATTGTCATCGATCAATCTTTAATTAAAAAAGCAATCAGCGATTTAAAAGGAGTCTAATTGTCACACAATTAGTGAAAAATAGCATGACAATCACAGCAATTGTAAAAAAATGGAGAGATTCGCAAAAAAAAGAATCTCCAAAAAATGCAACAGACAATGCACCAAGCAAAGATTCAAAAGCAAAAGCATATCAAATGTCTGCCAACTATGAGCAAGAACTCACAGCTCTCAAAAAACGCATACCAGAATTTATAGAAAAACTTGAAGTCAAACCCAATATTTCCATCCCTATAGTTGCCCCAGTTTCACAAAATTACAAAAAAAGTGAACAACGCAACACATACAAAGGCGAGAGAAAAGAAGAATCCCCTCTATATCCCGATATATTGGAAGAAGACGAAAAAAAATTTACGTTTTTTGACGAGTCTGACGAATTTGAATTTATCCAAGAAGATGATGAAATAAAAACAGAGGTGGAAGAAGAAACTTCATTAGAAGAAGACGATTGGGACAAAGAAATGAAAGAATTCACCCAAGGTCTTTTTGAAGAATGCAAAGAAGTAACGGAAAAACTTCCTATGGCAAAATCAAAAGCAAAAAAAACACAAAGAACATTTGCCAATAAACAAGAAACTATAGAAAAAAAACAAGAAGATAAGCAAGAAAAAACAGAAGAAAAACAAGAATCAAAAGGACTTATCTTATCTACAGATAATCTCGCCAGTGCATCTTGGGAAGAAGAGAACGGAAATTTTAACTTAGAAAATTTATTAAAATCTATGTCTAATCGTGAAAAAATAGATGGAAAATATAGTGAAGAAAAAGAATCCATCTTTCGTAAAAAACATCGAAAAAATGATAAAAAACATCTTAAAGATCGAGACAATCTACGCGAGAGAGACAAAGAAAAAGAAAAAATTCGCAATACTCCCAGAACTGATGAAAAACCAACGGGAGATAATCGAAAAAAACGTTATCGATGGGTCTAAAAGCACGCTTAGCAAAATATGCACAAAATGTGACTATAATCGAAAAAAAATATCATCAATAGGTTTAGAGCACGCCTAGCAAAATATGCACAAAGTGCGACTATAATAAAAAAAAACATCTCAAAAATAAGCAATTTTGAGATTTAGTAATTTGGAAGGATAAATACATAATGCTTACTCAAAAAAGTTATATGGCGAAGCCATCTGTAAATAAAAAGTGGTATCTATTTGATGCTGAAGGGAAAGTATTAGGAAGAATGGCAGTGCAAATTGCTACCATTCTTATGGGAAAACATAAACCACAATATACCCCTCATATTGACACAGGCGATTTTGTAGTTGTTGTTAATGCACCCAAAATTAAAATTACTGGTCGCAAAGTAGAACAAAAAAACTACTATCGTTGGTCTGGATACCCTAGTGGTTTACGAGTGAGAAATTTAGGCGAAATGATGGAAAAACGTCCAGAAGAAGTTATTAGACTTGCTGTTCGTAGAATGTTACCAAAAAATAAACTTGGACGACATTTACTCAAAAAACTTAAAATTTACACAACAGCTGATCATCCACACACAGCACAACAACCAGAAGTATGGCAAGATCCTAGAGCACCCAAATACTAAAATAATTTTGAGTGTAAAAAATAGTTCTATTATATTAATATAAGAAAATTCCAACATAAAGGAAGCAACTCATATTAATCAATACTAAAACTTAAAATTTTATCAATATGTCAATATAGATAAAATTTTCTTAATATATCAATATAGATAAATATAGATAAAATTTTAAGTATACAATAACTTGACAAACAATTAGGAGTTAAACTCAATGAGTGATAGTGATTTTTTTTGGGGTACAGGAAGGCGAAAATCTTCTGTCGCCCGCGTCCGCATAAAAAAAGGAACAGGGGAAATAGTCATCAATAAAAAAAGCCTTGAAGACTACTTCCCTGTTCTTTCTCAAAGACAAACCATCGTAGCCCCACTTACAGTTACCAATTCTTTAGGGAAATACGACATTCTCGTCAATGTTAAAGGTGGAGGTGGAACAGGACAATCAGGTGCTATCCTACTAGGTATTGCAAGAGCACTTTGCAAAATCTCTCCTTCTAGCGAAGATAAACTGAGAGAATATGGCTATCTCACACGAGACAGCAGAATGAAAGAACGCAAAAAATACGGAAAACGTTCTGCCAGGGCCAGTTACCAATTCTCCAAACGTTAATACAGAAGCTTTCTGTGGGAGTTTGTTTTCAATTCACCCAACGTTGATACAAAAAAAGATATGTTCTCTAGAGAATATATCTTTTTTTTTGGTCATTATGTTCAAAATAATTATTTCAAAATAAAAACACTATTGCTTTAAGATAAGAAATGTAGCCGTAGAAAATTCAGGTTTCTTACATTATATTCAAAATAATCATTTTATTGCTTTAAGATAAGAAATGCAGCCGTAGAAAATTCAGGTTCCATTTCATACGTTTCATTGAGTGTAATTTGAAGTTGTTGTGCTTGCAGAATATTATAAATAGTTTCATTATTTTTCATATCGGGAACTAAAGGAAAACCAAATGAAAGACGCTTTGTAGTTGCTTGAAGTTCTGTAGCAATTTTTAGATTTGTCCAAGTAGCAAGTGCTTCTGTTGTTTCTACAGCAAGCCCATGAAATTGAAAATAATCTTTATATTTATTGTTCTCGTATAATGTTCGAAGATATTTTGCTATTTCTTCTCCCAAAGTAACTATTTGAAGGGCAATTACATCTTTTTCTAAAAACGCATCAGCAATACAAATCTTCTTTCTAGGAAAAGAAAACTCGCCAATACAAACATTTTTATCATCATATAAGACTAGATGATCATTTTTACGTTGACAGGAAAAATAACCATATAAAACTTTAGGAACAAAAAACTCTTTACCTTTTTCTTTCCAATATAAAAATTCTGGATAAACATACTGTTCTAATAAATTTTTATACTCTTCTTCACTTTTTTGTTGTTTACTATATTTCCAACGACTTTGAAACAATACCTTTTCTGAAATATGAGAATAAATCTCCTCTATATCAATATTTTCTATGATTTGAACTCCATAAAAAGGAGGTTGTACCTTTTTTTTCACTAAAAAATTAGATATGATACTATTATCAGAATCTTCTTGCACAACCCTTTTCTTTGCATAACGTACTTTATATGCTTGAAAATAATCTTGTAAACAATTTTGCTCAATCGCTTTCATAAATCTTAAAGTGTCAAACGCATCGTGAGCATACACAACAGGACTGTGTAAAATTGGTTCACAAACTTGTTCCACATAATCTTGCTTTAAAGCAGCTCCACCTAAAACAACAGGAATGTCTAAATTTTGTTGTTTCATCTCTTCTAAATATTCACGCATAAAAATAGTAGATTTCACAAGCAAACCACTTAATCCAATCGCAGAGGCATTCACTTCTCTTGCTTTATCTATAATTGTTTGGATTTCACATTTTACACCTAAATTATGAACTTGAATTCCATTATTACTCACAATAATATCTACTAAATTCTTTCCAATATCATGAACATCCCCTCTAACTGTAGCTAATACTAAATTCGTACGTGAAATGTTCGTGGTTTTTTCTAAATACGGTTGCAAAAAATCGACTGCCCACTTCATTACTTCCGCAGATTTTAAAACAAAAGGCAATTGCAACTTTCCATTTCCAAATAATACACCTACCCTTCGCATAGATTCTAATAAAAGATCATTCATGATATCTAAAGCTGAAGAACATTGTAACTTCTCTTGCAACAACTCACCTAAACCAGAATGATTCCCCAACATAATTTTTTGTATAATCTTTTCATCTAAAGACAAATTTTCAAGAGAAACAACATCTTTTTGCTTTTTCTTTCCCTCCATACTTTGTAAAAAATTTTCCAATGCATATTTATTTCGATTCCAAATTAAATCTAAAGCAAAATTCTTAATGTGTGTTTCTATATAAGGTGCTGGCTTCATTTTAGCAACATTTACAATGGCCATACTCAATCCTTGTTGCACAGCTTCTTCTAAAAATACAGTATTCAAAACATCACGAGCCACACTACGCAATCCAAAAGAAACATTCGAAACTCCTAATGTTGTAAAAACATCAGGAAAATTTTCTTTAAGCCAAGAAATTCCCTGCAAAGTTTCTTTTGCAGAATTTTGTAAAGATACATCTCCACTACCTAAAGAAAACGTTAACAAATCAAAAATCAAATCAGAATACTGCAAACCACAATCTAAAGCAAGATATAAAAACCTTTTCACAATTTTTTGCTTATGTTCCAAAGACAATGCCATACCTTCTTCATCTATTGCTAAACAAACAATCATAGCACCATATTTTTTTGCTAATTGAAAAATCTGCCTTGCTTTTTCATCACCTTGTTCTAAATTTACAGAATTAATAATTCCACGACCACTAAAACATTGTAAAGCAATTTCTAATACGTCAGCATCTGTAGAATCAAATACTAAAGGAACTTTTGAAAATGTATTCAATCTCTTTACAATTTCTTGCATATCTTGCTTTTCATCACGTCCCACATAACTTACACATACATCTAAAGCCATTGCCCCAGCCTGAATTTGATCTAATGCCAAAGACATCATGCCATCAAAATCACTTTGTAATAAACAATCTTGAAAATACTTACATCCATTTGCATTTAAGCGCTCCCCAATAAAAAATACAGAATCTTGCTTTCGTAAATCTATAGCATGATATAAAGAAGATAAATACGCACTAGATACTTTCTGCTCTGGGGAAATTTTTTCAACTTGCTCTGGGGAAATTGGCAAAGTTGGGGCAACAGGGGAAAACTGCTCTGGGGAAGTTGGCAAAGTTGGAGTAGCAGGGGAAAACTGCTCTGGGGAAATTGAAGAAACTGGAAAAATCGGAAACATTTGTTCTGAGGAAAATGGATCTTGTTCTGGGAAAAAAACTTGTTCTGGGGAGATTTGTTTTTTCTCGTAAACTTGCTCTGGGGAAATGTGTTCATGCTCTGTGGCGACTTGTTTTTTCTCGTAAACTTGCTCTGGGGAAACGTATTCATGCTCTGTGGCGACTTGTTCTTTAACTTGTTCTTTCTCGGAAGCTAATTTTTGAATTTGTAATGATAAGGCTTTGATGTATGCTGGAGTAGTTCCACAACAACCACCTATAAGTCGAACATTACATTCTTGAATAAAACGTAGTGTTTGTGTTGCGAATTCTTGTTCGTTTAAAGAATATATGAGTTTTTCATTTTGATGAATAGGAAGACCAGCATTTGGCATGACAAGAAGAGGACCATTCCAATATTCACGTAATTTTTTAACATGATGTAGCATGTTTTCTGGTCCTGTGGAACAATTGATTCCTAGTGCATAAATATCAAAATATTGTAGGATGGCAACAATGGCACTAAAATCAGATCCTACAAGGAGTTGCCCAGAATTTTCTACTGTTACAGAAACAATGATAGGAATATTTTTGTTATATTTTTTTAATATATCTTGGATGATATTTAAAATACATTTGATATGGAGTATATCTTGGCAAGTCTCCATCAAAAAAAGATCAATGTTACATTCTGCAAGAGCTAAAATTTGAGGATAGTATGCTTGATAAATCTCTTTGTATGTAATTTGGTTTAAAGTGGCTAATTTTGTTCCTGGTCCAATAGATCCTGCAACAAAACCATGACCAGCTTGTTGAACTGCTACATGAGCAATTTGTGCTGCTGCTTTGTTGATTTCATATATTTGATCTTGTAGCCCCATTTCTTGTAAGACAACACCATTTGCACCAAATGTGTTTGTTTCGATGACGTCTGCTCCAGCCTGTAGATATTGTGTATGAATTTGTTGGATTTTATTTCCAGCAACTATGTTTAACCATTCATTACAACCTTGGCTTATATTTTCATCTAGTCCTAATTTTAAAATTTCTGTTCCCATAGCTCCATCAAAAATAACAATATTTTCTAGGGCGTATTCTTTAAATTTCATTTTTTTCTTTCTCATAAATATTGAAAAAACTTAGGGATACGTTGAAAACGTACGAAAAATATGTTGTAAAATTTACTGAAATATATGTTAAAAAACCTAGGAAAATAGATTTTCCTAGGTTTAATTTACATGCTTTTATGTAGTATAAAATTATGATTGTTGTTTAAGTCTTTGTATAATTTTTTCTGGTGTAAAGGGCCAATCTCGAATCCATATGCCAATAGCATCATGAATGGCAATTGCCAATACACCTGCAGAACCGTTCAGGCTGATTTCAGCAATAGATTTTGCACCATAGGGACCTAATGGATCATCTAAAATAGGAAGAAGTTCGACTTTGAAATCAGTAGGAATATCTTTAAACATAGGGACTTTGTAATCTAAGAAGTTAGGATTGATACATTTTCCATTTTCATCGTATTTCATTTCTTCCCATAAAGAGTGTCCAATGGCTTTCATAACACCACCATAGACTTGTCCTAAAGCTAAATCAGGGTTGATAGGAGTACCACAATCTTGTATAGCGTAGTATTTGTCAACTTTGATTTCTCCTGTTCTTATATTTACAGAAACTTGAGCAAAGTGAGCACCATAAGGAATAGGAGCTTCTTCTGTAGTAAAGCCAGCAGCAGCAGTGAGTTGTCCTTTGCCAACACCACTGTGAGCATGAGCAGAAAGTTGAGCGTATTGGACTTCTTTTCCTGTAGTAGAGATAACTTTATGGGGAAATTCTAGGCTAAGGTTTTGTATAGGCTCTTGTAAGTATTCACTAGCTGCTTGTAAAATTTTTTCTTTCATTTGTTTTGCAGTGTTGAAAACTGCACTACCAGTAAAATACGTTCCGCTAGATGCATACGCCCCGACATCAAAGGGCGTGACGTCTGTATCAGCTGCAATGATGGCAAAATGTGATACGTCCACTTGTAGACATTCAGCAGCAATTTTGACTGCCATTGTGTCCAGACCAGTTCCTAAGTCAGTCCCACCTATAAGAAGTTGGAATGTGCCATCTAAGTTCATGTCAATGCGAGCATTGGCAGCGTCAATTCCTGGAAGGCCAGAACCTTGTTGTATAATGACAGCTCCTTTTCCTATTTTGATATTGGGATCGTCACTAACTTCTTTTTTATTCCATTCGATCAATTCATATCCACGTTTTAAAGCTGCTTCAAGTCCGCATGTAGAAATTTTTTGTGCAATGCCTTCTTGACCTTCTCCAAGCGATTTTAGAATTTCTAGGTGATAGCCTTCATAGACTCGATTTTTTTGTAAAAAGTCATATAAATCTATATTGAGTTTATTACATAATTCAGCACAGGCAACTTGCATGGCAAAAGAGCCTTGAGGAGCACCATATCCTTGGTACGCACCTGCAATGGGCAAATTTGTATAGTATACTTTAACATTATAATGAATATTGGGACAAGTAAATAAGGGAAGTGTTTTGGAACAAGCATTCATAGGAACTGTGAGGCAGTGTGCACCATATGCACCTGTATCTGCAAGAACTTCCATATTAATAGCAGTGAGCGTGCCATCTTTTTTTGCACCAAGTTTTATTGTAATTTCCATAGGATGACGAATACGAGAGGAAATAAATTCTTCTGCTCGGTTGTAACGAAAATAGACTGGTTTTCCAGTTTGCCATGTGATCCATGCTGCTATGTCTTCTAGCACAATGTCTTGTTTTGCACCAAATCCACCACCGAGTTTTTCTTTAATAACGCGAACTTTTGTTTCTGGTATGTCAAGGAGAGTGGCAATCACACGACGTAGGTGCCATGGAACTTGTGTAGAAGCTCGGATGATGAGACGGTCATTGTCTAAATATGTATAGCATATGTGGGGTTCTAAAGGTGTGCATTGAACTGGTTTTGTAATGTATGTGTTTTCTATAATGACATCTGCTTCTTCCAATCCCTTTTCAATGTCACCAATGCCACCTGATGTAGAGGCAGCTATATTTTTTGTTGGATCAGCACCAATAGGGAGTGGATCGCAATATTCTTCTCGAACATTGACTTGTGGTGCACCTTCTTTACTTGCTTCAGCAATGCTTAGACAAGCTGGTAAAATTTTATATTGGACTTTTATTTTTTCTGCTGCTGCTTTAGCCTGTTCAAATGATTCTGCTGCAACTGCTGCTACTCTGTCGCCTACGTAACGAACAGTGCGATCCATAACTCGTTTGTCATAAGGAGATGGTTCTGGATAGCCTTGCCCAGCTGAGCTGTAATATGTTGTTGGTGCATTTTTATAAGATAAAATATATGCAACGCCTTCCATGGATTCAGCTTCGCTTATGTCCATTTCTTCAATATAAGCATGAGCATGAGGACTTTTCAGTAAATATACGTGTAAGGAGTTGGGCTGTACCATATCTTCTACAAAAGCTGGTTCAAATGTTACGAGCTTTGTACCATCTACTTTTTGTGTAGCTTTGCCAACCCAGCGAAGATGGTTAGCATATTCTGGATGTAATGTGCCTTCCATAGTATATTTGCGAAGTCGTTTTGCTGCTAAATCTACTGCTTGATAAAGTTGTTCATAGCCTGTACATCTACAGAAAATGCCAGAAAGTGCGTTTTGGATTTGTTCTCGTGTTGGTTCTAATGTTTTACTAAGAAGTTCCTTTGTAGCATTCATCATACTGCCCATGCAATATCCACATTGAACAACGCCAGCATCTAAAAATGCAGTTTGAATTACATGCAATTTTCGACCATCTGCTAAACCTTCTGCGGTAGAAACTTCTTTGCCATCTAATTGAGGAGCCAAAAGCAAACAAGAGTTGACTAGCTTCCCATTGAGCAAAATGGCACAGCTACCACACATACCTTGTGCATCACATCCAACTCTAACAGAAAGATAACCCTTGCTACGCAATAAGTTATGGACTTTATCGCTTGGTTTTACTTCCCAATTACATTTTTTCCCATTCAATGTAAATTGTATTTTCATGTGTATTCCTTTTCTATTGAATGCATTCTTGAATGGCATCTGCTACATATACTTTGCATAAATGTGTTTTATATTCGGCACTTGCTCGAATATCGGAAACAGGATGCACGTTCTCTTCTACCCATTTTTCGCATTCTGTGATGGAAAAATCAGCAATTTTTTTGTGATTGAGCTTTTCTTCTACTACAGATAGTCGTTTTACTGTTTCTGCAATTCCACCTATGGCAATTACCATATTTTCTATAGTTTCATCTATAATGTCAAAACTCACAACTACATTGATAATTCCTATGTCTTGCGAAGAACGTTGGTACTTTTTATGATTTATATGAAAATTGTTTGAAGGAATAGGTATTAAAATTGTTTTGATAAAATCATCTTGTTTTTGTTGAACATATTCTTCCAAAGAAATAATTTTTTCATTTCCATCAGATAAAACTATTTGCATAGAAGCATGGTATGCTAATAAAACAGGGATAAAACCAGAAGAAGATTTATTAGCAGCTATATTTCCACCAATCGTTGCCATATTCCTAATTTGTGGATTGTTAATACGTTTAGTAGAATTCTTAAAACCTTCCATATGCGTTTCTGGTGGGAAGGGGAAATTTATAATTTGAGTGCAAGTGACCATGGCACCTACTTGCACTTCTTTTTCGTGAATTACAATTTGATCTAAGCCTAATTTTTCTAAACTAATCATTACTTCAGTCAAAGGAGAGGGATACGTAGAACACTGTGTACCGCCAGCAAGATAGCAACCTTTTTCTTTGTATTGATTTTTTAAATGAATAGCATCTTGTATAGTATTCGGGCAAACATAATCTTGGATCATAAATCAATTACTCCTTATTTTATTCTATATATAGGAAGTCTTTTTTCATTATACATTATTTTTGAAAAGGAATGTATAAAAAAATAATTATCTCTTCCTTTTACTTTTAAATGGACAATATTGGATAATTTATTTTTAATATCTTATTTTGAATAAAAAAATTGCTAACAAAATTTTTCTTGCAATTCGAAAATAAGATGGTATGATAAAAAAATAGGATGTTAACTTAAAGATGGGTTGTTAACTCAGCGGGAGAGTGCTACCTTCACACGGTAGAAGTCGGAGGTTCAAACCCTCTACAACCCATTGATATTTTCAGGGGATGTGGCTCAGTTGGGAGAGCGCTGCTTTCGCACGGCAGAGGTCGGCGGTTCGAATCCGCTCATCTCCATTTCAAGAGCAATTCTATGTATCTCCACTGTATTTTTCCTACTTTTTCAGAAATTCCTCCAAAGTTTTCAAAGCAAGCTTCTATTTTCAATCAAACCTATTCTAGCAAAATTTTTTGTCATTGTTCTGGAACTGGTCAACAAGTTATTACTTGTATTGATTCCATTGCAAAACAAGGCAATGCTTCTTATATTCTTCTCCTTGGTTATGCAGGTGCATTAGATCCTAATTTACAAAGGGGCGATATTATTCTTTGTAATCAATATGAAAATGCTACTGGGAATATTTTATCTACAAATTTTGAAGTTTTACAATTTTGGGAAAATTTTCTACAAGAACAACACATTATTTATACTATTTGTAATTGTTATACAAGTGATACAGTCGTCTCTAGTGTAGAAAACAAAAAAAATTTATTTCAAAAAAAATATTCTATAGTAGATATGGAAAATTATTATGCAGCCCAACAAAGTCAAGCATACAATATTCCATTTTTAAGCATTCGTTTTATATTAGATACTGCACAAGATGAATTACCAGATATGTCATCCACCTTAACTGCCAATGGTAAAATTGCACCTTTTTCTACTATGAAATATATTTTACAACATCCTCTTTATATTCCAAAAATGTTTAAAATCTTTCAATATACAAAACAAGTTCAATTGAATCTAAAGACAGTTTGCTCTTCTTTGTTTACAATAAATTAAAAAATAATAGCATATAAATAAAATTAAAATAATGGCATATATAAATACAATTAGAAAAAAACTATATATGCCTGTATTTTTGATAGATTTTTTTCAATATAACGTATAATATACTGAAGTCGTGTTTTAGTCTTATAAAATTTTCTTTACAAGAAGGTTATATTATATGTCTAAATTATTATCTATCCTATGTTTTATATTTTGCATTAGCCTTATGGCAGGAAACTTGCCAGAATCTTTACATCCTTATGAAAATGATGCAAAAGTTTTGCAACATTATTCTTCAAACATTTCTGATGTGACTGCCTTAGAAGTTACTTTTTCTCAAGAAACAGAAGTCGAAGAAGATGTTGATTATATCATTTTACTCAATAGTAATGGTGATGAAGTAGCTAAATATACTGGCACGCAACTTGCGGGTCTTACTGTTCGAATTGAAGGAAATTCATTTTCTATTTTATTAAAAGCAGATGATACAAAAAATGCTTATGGTTATAAAGTAGAATCGATTCGTGCAATATATGAAGATTTTGAATCATATTCTAGTATAAATGATGTAGATTATGATAGTATAAGCCATTTAACGAATGATGATCTTAAATCAGAATTATACAATATGGTAAAAGGTCATACAAGTATTGGATATGATTCAGCAAAAGTAAAAATGTTTAGTTATATAAATAATAAAAATGGTACAGTTCGTTGCGTTTACACTGGCATTATTGTGCAGACAACAGGAATTCCTGCAAATGAAGTCATGAACACAGAACATACATGGCCTAAATCACTAGGTGCTAGCAGTGAACCTGCTAAGAGTGATTTGCATCATCTTTTTCCAACAGATTCTGTAACAAATAGTCGTCGATCCAATTATCCTTTTGGAACAGTTACAAATCAAACATGGAGTAAAGGTGGAAGTGTGTTAGGAACAAATTCTTCGCAAGGAACTTGCTTTCAACCTAGAGAAGACCATCGAGGAAATGTAGCACGTGCCATGTTTTATTTTGCCATTCGTTATCAAAAGAGTTTAGATGCTAACCAAGAAAGAACATTACGACAATGGAATAGAGAAGATCCTGTAGACCAAGAAGAAATGACTCGAAACGACCTTGTAGCACAATTCCAAAAGAAACGCAATCCGTTTATTGATCATCCTGAATATGTAGATCAAATCAATGATTTTTAATATGTTTTATAATAAAAAATAAAATAGATAGATCAGTTAATGATTTTTAATATGTTTTATAATAAAAAAAACAGAATAGATATTTTTTTATCTATTCTGTTTTTTTTATTATGAAATATTTAGAAATTTATTTTTTTTTAAACGAAAAAGATTATTGGAAGAAAGAAATATTATGGAGTAGTAGGAAATAAAGGAAGGTTTCCAGGAAACATTTCAGGAAATTTATTTTTGATAGTGTCTAAGATTTCGTTAAATACAACTGTTTCTGAAGGTGTACCATCTATCGTTTCTATAGAAGTTGTGCTTTTCAGTAATTCAAAAATATATTCATAATTTTCAGAGACTTGCTCTAAAATTTCTGTTTTTTCGTATAATTCTTGATACCATCTATTTTTATTTCTTCGTTTTGTACAGACTGCCAAGGATGTTTTTAAAAATATGGTAAGATCAGGAATCAAACATTGTTGATTAATAGTTTGTAGCCAATCAAAATTGGTTCGCTTCTTGTTCATCTGATAGGCATAATTAGAATAATAGTATCTGTCGCAAATAACAATAATCCCTTCGTTTAATTTTGGAAGTATAGTTTGTTGTAAATGATCGATTCTGTCTGCTGCAAAAAGTAATGCAATAGAACTATTAGTAAGTACTTCTGTATTAGGTGCTTTTTTATTTGGATTAAGTGAAAGCCTTTTTGTGAGCAAGAGGCGTAAAATAAGACCAACTGGGCCTTGTGTAGGTTCACTTGTGGTAATAACAGGCCAGTTTTGTTGTTCAAAGTATTTTTGTAGGAGATGGGCTTGAGTAGTTGTGCCAGCTCCGTCTAATCCTTCTAGTACAATGAATTTTCCTCGTATGGTTTTCTTTTTTTTATTGACCATTCTGTTTTCGCTTGATTATAGAAATTGCTGTTTATATATTTTCCATAGTGAAGAATGTATAGTTCGTAATTACGTAATTATAAATTATATCCATATATTATTTTACTGTTAGTTTCTTTCTAAGACACAATTTAAAACATAAGGGGCTTCATCTGCTTCAATTAAAATTTCTTGAGAAAATGGAATATATCCTTGTTTTTGAATCACTACTTTTTTATTTCCTGGAAGGATAAGAGAACGATCAGCCAACATTTTTTCATTTCCCTCTGGCATGGTTACTACATTGACTTGATCAGGGATAATAACCTCGCCTGTTGCTTGGTCGCGAATATCAAATATAACAACTCGTTCTTTGGCTTCTAATGTTGTACTAAGTGGATAATTTCCATCACCATCTGGATCTGTAACCTCGAGTGTTTCTGTTTTTGTGTGGTATCCTCGTTTTTCAACGACAAATGTATGCTGTCCTGTAGAAACAGAAGTGTTTTCTACTAAGAGTGCACCATCCATATACACATTATCTGGAGAAATTCCACCACTAGGGAAATCGCTTTTTATATAGAATAAAACTCTCACATAATTAGAAACAGTTGGTGCGGGAAGTGTAGAAAATGTAGTATCACCTTGGGATGTATGAATCGTTTTAGTTTCTGTTTCTGATTTTTGAATCTTTTCACCTTCTTGATCAGGTCGAATAACAACAGTTTGCTTACAATTGATATTAAAAAATACAATCACTGTCAATATAAATATAATTAATCCTTGTTTCATTATAAACCTTTCTAAAATTTAAAGATTCAATATATGAATCTTGTTTACTTAGGATAAATTAAAAAACAATTCAACCTTATTACCATTTTTTTTAAAATTTCATGTGCTTATCATGCATATGCACTTTGCAAATTAAAATATGAATCCATTATACAATATTTTTCACTAAATGGAAATATAAAAAATCAAACAAAAAAAACAGAGATAATTTTTAAATAAGATTTACATTACTCTACTTTGAGGAAAATATGATTAGAAAAATTTGCTCTAGGGAAGTAGCAGGCAACATAGGGAAGTAGCAGGCAACATTGAGCAACATTGCCTCCCCCGAGCAACATTACTTCCCCCGAGCAACTTTCCACCCCAGAGCAACATTGCTTCCCCTGAGCAGAGCAACATTGCTTCCCCTGAGCAACTTTTCTTCCCCGAGCAACATTGCTTCCTCCGAGCAACTTTCCTCCCCCGAGCAAATTCCACTCTCCCGAGGAAAATTGCTTCCCCCGAGCAACTTTCCTCCCCAGAGCAACATTGCAACACGCGTTTCCACGCATTCACACATTTCTACGTAATTCTACGCATTTTCTTTTCTATTCATGCATTTCTACGTAATTCTACGTATTTTCTTTCTATTCACGCATTCTATATAATTCTACGCATTTTCTTTTCTATTCATGCATTTCTACGTAATTCTACATATTTTCTTTCTATTCACGCATTCTACATAATTCTACGCATTTTCTTTTCTATTCATGCATTTCTACGTAATTCTACGTATTTTCTTTCTATTCACGCATTCTACATAATTCTACGCATTTTCTTTTCTATTCATGCATTTCTACGTAATTCTACGTATTTTCTTTTCTATTCACGCATTCTATGTAATTCTACGCATTTTCTTTTTCATTGACGTATTAATAGATTTCACTCCCCCGAGTAGCATTGCTTCCCCAGAGCAACATTGCCTACCAGAGTAACAAAAAAATGAGAGACAAAAAAATAATGTCTGGCATGTGTAAAAATATGCAGACATTATTTTTCTGTTAGCCTTTGAGATAATATTTTTTATTTTATTCCCATAAGGAGCGATATAATTTGTTTCTTTTGCGAAGTTGATCGGTGAATTCTTGAATTCCTAGTTTTTCTACAAAGGTAGGTTGGGTGCTAAAAAGAGAGATTCCAAGCCCTAGTTGATGGTTTTCGATTTCAAAGCCTATGCTTTCTAAAATAGTTGGGAATAGGTCTAATGCCCAACAGGTGCGTTGGTATGTGGGAGGTGTTTTTTGAGAATGAATGATTGTATTGTAGATGGTGCGTTTTTTTCTAGATGTGGAATTGTATACTTCGCCCATTCTTGTGTGGTCACCCATTATAATTATGGTTGTTCGTTTGTAATAGGGTTGTTGTTGGAGCCATGTCATAAAATTATGAACGTTTTTTGATGTGTATTGGTATTCTTTTTTGACATCATCATATGTTTCAAATGGTTCGTTGTGAGTGCTTAATGTCATAATAACAGCACAAAAAGGTTCTGGCAATGTAGTTATTTTTTCTTGGAATATTTTAAATAAGTTTTTATCTGGGATGCCCCATTTTTCAATTTGACCTTTGTTTAAAGGATGGTGTAAAAGTTCGTTTTTGAAAAATGCAGCATTTTGAAAACCATGAGATTCGAGAAATATGCCAGAACAACTAAATATTCTGTCTTCGCCTTTTACAATGAGGTTGTGGTAACCGTGGTCTTGTAAGATTTGACCAAGAGAATATGCATGAGGTGCATATGCTTTATTGTTTTTGTCTTTAAAATTAATTTTTCCATAGTGTATGTAGTTGTTAGGAATTCCACACATACTGGCCACTACGCTACCTTGTGTGTATCCCATGGTATATCCTGGTAGAAAATTTGTGAATGTGCCATGTTTTTTTGCAATTTCTGTTAGTTCTGGAATCCAATTTTCAACGGTGTCGCCTCTCTTCACATGGGCAACAGAATTTTCTAAACTTTCTAGGTATATTAGGATGAGATTTTGTTTTTGTGTAGGAGCTTTGATTTTTGCTGTTTTTGGATTTACATAATGTTCTTCATAAAATGTACTATTTTCTTTATCCATTAGTTCTTGATAGTAGATCAGTATTTCGTATTTATCTAAGCCGTATACTAAAAAATAGATGAAAAGTGCAGAGATGATAGTACTGAAAATAATTTTTGTTCTTTTTTGAATATGTCGGAAACATAGGTAATGTAGAAGAATGGTGGTAAAAGTAGGAATGATGATGACAAATAGGAAACAAGAAATAAAAAAGCTAAGAGGAGTTCCTAGAATAGGAGTTTTTCCATTAAAGATAATTTCTTCTACGCATACATCTTTATACACATATTCTGTCCAAATTAATAACATTATTAAAAAACAAACAATAAAAAAAAGTGCATAAAAACAATAAAAATATAGGAAGCTTTTTTTCGTTTGCTCTTGTTCTTTTGAGTTCATTAATTGATCTTTCCATTGACAAATTTGTTGCGTTGAAATAAAAAAGCAATGTTATAACCTATTTACAGAATCATGATAGTACTATAGGATAAAATGATAATAATACTATAGAATAAGAATCATGAATAATATTTAGAGGTAAGAATCATGATAATACTATAGGTTAAAAATTATGATACTATTTATAGGATAGATAGAGGATGGATAAAATAAACAGGGAAAATAATAATTATTTCCCCTGTTTATTTTATATAAGATTATGCGTTTTGTTTTGTGATAGCATCAAATACTTTGGAAACAGAATCTAAGATAGGAGTTCCTGGACCAAAAATAGCAACGACGCCTTGTTCATATAGAAAGTCATAATCTTGGGGAGGAATGACACCACCAGCAACGACAAGAATGTCTTGTGCATTTTGTTTTTTAAGTGATTCAATGAGTTGAGGAATTAGTGTTTTATGTCCAGCTGCAAGAGAGGATACACCAACTACGTGGACATCATTTTCAATGGCTTGTCGTGCACATTCTTCAGGAGTTTGGAAAAGTGGTCCCATATCTACGTCAAATCCAATGTCAGCGTATGCAGAGGCAACGACTCGGACGCCTCGATCGTGTCCGTCTTGTCCAAGTTTGGCTAGGAGAATTCTGGGACGTCTTCCATGTTTTTGTTCAAATTGTTTAATTTTATCGTTTAATTCTTGAAATTCTGTGTTGTCTTGGTATTCTTTCCCATATATGCCTGTAACTGTTTTTGTATTGATTTCGTATCTTGTAAATATTTTTTCCATAGCCTCTGAAATTTCTCCTAGAGAAGCACGTTTTTTAGCAGCATCAATTGCTACTTCCAATAAGTTTCCGCCTTCTTTGGAAACTTTTGTAATATTTTCCAATGCTTCTTGTACTTCTTTGTTATTTCTGGAAGCTTTGATTTCTGTAAGGCGTTGTATTTGTTTTTCTCGAACTGCAGTGTTGTCAATTTCTAGAATATCTATGCTTGTTTTTTCTGTAGATTGGTATTTGTTGACTCCAATGATTATTTCTTTGCCTTGGTCAATGAGGGCTTGGCGATGTGCAGCTGATTTTTCAATTTCCATTTTAGGCATGCCAGCTTGTATGGCTTTTGTCATACCACCCATTTCTTCCACTTTATTCATAAGTTCTCGTGCATGTGTGACTAGAGAATGAGTTAAACTTTCTATATAGTATGAACCACCCATAGGATCAATGACTTTTGGAATATGTGTTTCATGTGAAAGAATGAGTTGTGTGTTTCTTGCAATTTTGGCAGAAAATTCTGTGGGAAGTCCGAGAGCTTCGTCAAAGGAATTGGTATGCAAGGATTGCGTTCCACCTAGGACAGCTGCCATGGCTTCTATAGTAGTTCGAATGATATTATTATATGGATCTTGTTCTGTTAAGCTCCAGCCAGAAGTTTGGCAATGAGTACGCAATGTAAGTGCACGGATGTTTTTAGGCTGAAAAGGTTGGATGATTTCTGCCCAAAGTTGGCGAGCAGCACGTAATTTAGCAATTTCCATGAAGAAGTTCATGCCTATTCCAAAGAAAAAGGAAAGTCGGGGAGCAAAACTATCAATGTCAAGCCCTTTGGAAATAGCAGCTCGTACATATTCTAAGCCATCTGCTAAAGTAAATGCTAATTCTTGTACTGCATTGGCTCCAGCTTCGTGCATGTGATAGCCACTAATGCTAATACTATTGAATTTTGGCATGTATTTACTTGTGTATTCAATGATATCTGACACGATTCGCATAGAGGGAGTAGGTGGATAAATATATGTATTACGAACCATGAATTCTTTTAAAATATCATTTTGGATTGTACCAGTAAGTTTTTCTTGAGAAACGTTTTGTTCTTGAGCTGCAGCAATAAACATTGCCATAATAGGAATCACAGCACCATTCATTGTCATAGAAACAGACATTTGATCTAAAGGGATTTGATCAAATAAAATTTTCATGTCTTCAATAGTATCAATGGCAACGCCTGCTTTCCCTACATCACCTATTACTCTTGGATGATCCGAATCATAGCCTCTATGAGTTGCTAAATCAAACGCAACAGATAGTCCTTTTTGTCCAGCAGCTAGATTTTTTCTATAAAATTCGTTAGATTCCTCAGCAGTGGAAAATCCAGCATATTGTCGGATGGTCCAAGGTCGATTAGTATACATGGTTGCATAAGGACCACGTAAAAAAGGCTCAAATCCTGGAAAAGAATTTGTATATTCTAGATTTTCTAAATCTTGGGCAGTGTACAATGGTTTGATTTTAAATCCTTCAGCAGTTGAATGTGTGATGCTTTCAATTGTCTTGCCTTTGAGTTCATCTTCTGCTGCTTTTTGCCATTCTGCGATGTTGCTCATGGTAATTCCTTGTATTTGTATAATTCTTTGTATTTTTATAAAAATGAGAGTAAAAATAAGAGAAAGAAAAAAAGGACGCAGACGCGTCCTTTGTTAATTTTATGCAAAGACAAATAGGGGTTGTCCATATTTGACTTCAGATGCGTCTGAAACGCAGATTTCTTTTACATTGACTTCTTCTGGCAAATTCATTCCTTGGAATAAAATTTGATTGAAGCATTTCATAACTTCAACAAGACCAAGAACTTGCCCTTTTTTAATATTGTCGCCTTCATTAACATAGGCAGAAGCATCAGGGGAAGGTCGACGATAGAAAATTCCATCTGTAGGTGAAGTGATAATATATTTACCATTGAGTTCTGGTGCTTTTTGTTGGAATATATCTTCTACGATGTTCTCTTGTTGGATAGAAGTTAAGGTAAATATTTCTTCCATATATTGTACATTACGTATGATTAATTCTGTATCATAGTTGGCTACTCTTCCAGTAATATTTTTCGGGAGCATGAGTTGATATTTTGTATTGATGCATTGAATAGTACCAATACATGTGCCGGGAATTAAAATGTCGCCAGGCATGGGTAATTGGGATAAGTAACCGACCATAGGGGAACATAGAATACTGTTCTCTCCCTCTTGACGATGTAATAATTCGATTTGCTGCATTAAAAAAAATCCTTTTGCTTATTACAATATCTAAACTAATTTCTTAGTTTCGCAACAATATGTATTTTCTTGATTTTATATAATTTTAAAAGCAAGAAAATACATGAAATACATTATTAAAAATGTAAAGCTTGGATATCGTGTAAAGACCAAATTCGTGGATTTTTTACACGTCGATATCCAGTTCCTTGGTAGCACATTTCTGCCATAGCTTCTAAGTATGGACGAAGCTCGCTCATGAGAACGATTTCATCAGTATCTAGTTGTCTGGCAGTTACAATTGGATCCATGTCGGTGGTAATTCTGGCTTCTACATCTGCCATGCCTTGTTTGATTTTATCGTATTCTTCTTGTGTTTCGGCTACGATTTGAAAGTTTTTATCTAGCTTTGTGTTGTAAGTAGCAATAGCTAGCGTGCGTCCTTCCATCACAGCCAATCGTGTAAGTGGTGTTGATAGTTGTAATACAGGTTGATAGGGAGATCCTGCCATAGCATAGTAGCCAGCTCCTGAGGCTTTTCTTAATAATATAGTAATCATAGGGTTGCGATTTGTGGAGTTTGTATAAATAAGGCTGGATCCATAGCCTAGGAGACCTTCTTTTTCGGCTTCGAGTCCAATGTCAAAGCCAGATATATCTTGTAGCCAAATCAAGGGAATTCCGTCATCATTGCAAGCTCTAGAAAAAGCTGAAATTTTTGCAATGCCTTGTTTATATAAAATTCCGCCAGGGCGATGTATAGATCTTTGTTTGGGATGATCTGTTAAATACATATTGTTTGCAATGAAACCCATGTATAAACCTTTGATGCGAGCAATTCCACAAATCATTTCTTTACCTCGATCTGGTAATACTTCCCAGAAGAGGCTATTGTCCACAAGACGAGCAATAATTTGTCTCATATCATATGACATTCTGTAATCTTTTGGAAAGATACCACATATTTCTTGTGGATTAAAATTAGGCTCTGCAACTTGTGCACCATAACGATAATATTCAACTGCTGATGTGGGTAGTTTATCAATATCTTTTTGGATTCTGCGCAACAATGTTTCATCATCAGGTACTCGAAAATCAGCACAATTGGAAGTGTGAACATGTACGTCAGGACCACCAATATCTAAAGATGTGATTTTTTGGCTTTTGGCACCTTTTACCAAAGCTGCACCTGCAATAACCATATAAGCTTGTTCTGTCATATAAACAATATCACTGATAATGGGCATGTATCCACCACCAGCAATGCAATCGCCAAATACGCCAGCAATTTGAGGAACTTGTGCATCACTCAAAAGGCTATTCATTTTAAAAATGTACCCTGCACCTCTGGGACCTGGAAAAGTTTTAGATTGTTCTGGGAGATAAAGTCCACTACAATCGACAAGGTAAATCACTGGAATACGTAATCTTAAGGCAATTTCTTGTGCACGTTCGATTTTTTCTGGTGACATGGACCACCAAGAACCCGAAGCAACAGTATTGTCATTGGCAATGACCATTGTATAACGATTTCGTACTTTCACAAAAGCTGTGATAACGCCTGCACCTGGAGAAGGTCGCCCACCAAAATCAAGACCGTAATTGACAAATGTGCCAATAGGGAAAACTTGAGTTCCTGGATCTTTGAGAAAATCAATTCGTTCCCATGTTGTCATCTTTTTCTTTTTATGGATTCTTTGAACATAGGAATCGCCCCAACCTGCTTTGACTTCTGCTCGTTTTTCTTGGTAGATGGCGTCTAGTTCTTTCATATTCTGTTGATTTTGTTGGTATTCATCGTTGCTGATATATTGGTCGATCGAGTTTCCGATCCTCTCCAGCAGTATTTTGGCCATTTTTTTTCCTTTTTTCCTTCAGATGTTCATTCAATTAGACTTTTTCATTGCTTGGGGAAGCAATGAAAATTTGCAAACAAAATCTTAAAAATTTTATGCGATTATATGTACATCATAACAATTTTTATACAGATAATCAAGCTTTTTTATTTCCTTGCTTATGCAGTTTGCATATAATTTTGTCTATTTTTTAGTAAATGAATTTTGCATACAATTTTGTCTATTTTTTAGCAAATGAATTTTGTATATAATTTTGCTATATAAATGAAAAAATAATGTTTTCTTTCATCCTGTTACAAAATAGTGTGCTTTTCTTCGTGGTTAAGTGTCTAATACTTTTCCATAACGACGTTTACGTTTTGAAAAGCTTTCTAGGGCTTGATGCAATTCTTCTTTTGTAAAATCTGGCCATAGCGTTTTAGTAAACCAAAGTTCACTGTAGGAAACTTGCCATAATAAATAGTTGGAAATCCTTTGTTCACCACCTGTACGAATGAGTAAATCAAGCTCTGGCATATCTGGTTGATATAAATTTTGATTACAAAGAGTTTCATCAATCTCATCGATAGTTATTTTACCTTCTACTACTTGTTTTGCAATGTTTTTGACCATATGAATGAGTTCATTGCGACCACCATATGATATAGCAAGACAAAGTGTCATACCAGTATTATTTTTACTTGCATCGCATGTAATCTTGAGTTCTCGTAATACTTGACTTGGTAGGGTATTTATTTCGCCAATTGTAATAAATCGAATATTGTTATCTACAATAACGTTGCGTTGTTTGATTAGAAAGCGTCTTAGGAGTGTCATTAAATAACGTACTTCATCTGCTGGGCGTTGCCAGTTTTCATGAGAAAATGTATATAGGGTCAGTTGTTGGACACCTAGTCGAACACATTCTCGCGTGATTTGATCCACAGCATTTGCACCTTCTCGATGTCCCCAAACTCTTTCTCTCCCTTGTCTCTTAGCCCATCTACCATTGCCGTCCATAATTATAGCAATGTGTCGTGGTATTTTGAATTGTTCTACATTCATAGTTTTAGGCGTCCCTCCTAGACGTCCTCCTATTGTATTAATTTTTTAAGGAAATAATTTTTCCATCTTGGCAAATGTCAATCGTTCCATCCGGGAAAATTTCATGAAGTTTTGCTTTATATTTATAATGGGGTGCATGATATAGATATTCATATTCTCTTGTTCGTGCTGAATATTTTTGAAATTTATTCAACAAGATACTGATATTATGCAATGCTTGTGCATTGTCTAATTTATAAACAAGACGTTGCACAATGTTTTCTCTTCCATGTTCGATGGGAGTTGTCTTTGCAAAAAGACTCGTTGCAGTTTCTGGGATGTTTTCATCTACAAGATTTATACCAACACCAAAAATTATGTATTTAAAAGAAATATCTAAACTTTCTAGTAAAATTCCTGCTATTTTTTTATCACCAATATATAAATCATTGGGCCATTTTAATGTTAAGTTATTTTGAAAATTACCAAATAGTTCTTCGATAGTTTCATATATAACTACGCCAAAATAGAGATTTAAAAGCCCAATTTGTTTTTGAAACGGATTTTTATGGATCATAGATAAGTATAAATTTTGATTAGAGCTAGATTCCCAAGTGCGACCGTGGCGTCCTCTTCCTTGTGTTTGTGAATCAGCAACTACAACCCAAGGTGTCTGATTTTTATCCCAGAGCCTTCGACATTCGGAGTTTGTTGAATCTACTTCTTTTATGTGGATAAAAGAGTGATTGGGTAGCAATATATTTTGCATCTACATTTCCTTATCGCGTGCTTTTAAAAATCGAAGCACTACCTCTTGTTTTCTTTCTATATAACGTTGCATTTCAGCTTTATCTTTGCATTGTCGACGATGTGCTACCCATTCTTTTTTTTGTTTTTCCATTTTTTCTTGTGTTTTGGCACCATAATAAAGCCCAGAAATGAGAGTGGTCACGACATATCGTCCTTGTTTTGTAAAATTCGATTGAATTTTTGCAAAAATAGCATTTCCATCTATTAGATGATGCTCTTGTACATTGGGATCATATTTCCATTTCATGCTCATACTGCTTTTACCTTTTCTCTTTCTATGTCCATTTTTTCTGAGGCGTTCTCTGAAGCAGGTTGATTTTCTAATGTATTTATGTCTATTTTTTCTAAGGTAGGTTGATTTTCTAATGTATCTGTTTCTATTTTCTCTGAAACCGGTTGATTTTCTAATGTATTTATGTCTATTTTTTCTAAGGCAGGTTGATTTTCTAATGTATCTATTTCTATTTTCTCTGAAACCTGTTGATCATCTAATGTTGGAAGTTTGTCTTTTTCCAACTCATCTCGATATTTATAAATATTGCGAAGATAATCTAATAAGAAATGTGCCATTTTAGCACCAACTAGACCATCCATAAAACGATGGTCAAATGTGATGCAGATATTCACATATGGACGCACAGCAATTTCATCATTTTCTAAAACAACGGGTATTTTTGTAATTTTTCCTACAGAAACAACCATGCTACTCCTTCCGAGGAAAGAAAGGGGATTCAAAGTAAATTTCACTCCTAAACTGCCCACAGAAGTAAGCATAAAACTACCAAAAGGATCTCGAGGAAGTTTTAAAAATGGAATGTGAATATTGCAATCATATTGCAACCAATTGATAAAGTGCATGATAAAAGGAATCATTCTCCAAGGTAAAATGCGAAAAATATTTTGACTTTTTCGAATGGGATGTTCTTTTACATTGCGTACTTTTTCACTTTTTATGCGAATTTCTTCTGCCACTTGGAAAATGCTTTTTTTGTCTGCATTACGAATGCAAATCCCTACTAATTCTGTTTCTGCACTCTCTATGCTCACATGAAGAAATGCATCTACAGATTTGCGAAGATAAATTTTCCCTCTGGCAATCAATCCATTAATTTGAGGATATTTTCGAAAGCTCATGGCTAAAATTTTAGCTACAATATGATTGATAGTTAGATGAATTCCTTTTTCTCTACGAATTTCTTCAATATATTTTAGTATTTCTGAGCAATCTACATCAAGCACCGCATATACTTGGGGATCGCCTATTCCGTGCCAAGCTCCGATTGCTGCTTTTCGGAAATTGGACGGATTTTTATATACTTCACGTTCCAAAAATTGTAACGACATAATAATAGAATCCTTATATATTTATCTATATTATATATTTTATTATATATTTTTTTAATGAATAAAAATTTAGAATCTATAGTATTATAATGACTTTTCTAGAAAATTCAATTTCAAAATC
>JAGOMP010000038.1 GCA_017993505.1 Planctomycetota bacterium | reverse complement strand
AATAATAATTAAATAATAAAATTAATAATAATTAAATAATAAAATTAATAATAATTAAATAATAAAATTAATAATAATTAAGATATTATAAAAATAATAAGTAAATAATAAAATTAATAAAATTAAGATATTATAAAAATAATAAGTAAAATAATAAGATAATATCTATTTAAATAATAAGATAAATAATAAGAAATTAAAATTTAAAATCATTACATCATTATTATATATATAAGGGAAATAATCCTAAAATGAAATTAGTAATGAAACTAGAAGAATTGTACGAATTTGGAGAACTCTATGAAAGAAGTCGAGAAAGAAGTCGAGAAAAGAAAAACAGTCACAGTCACTTTGGTAGGAAAAGAAAAAAAAGAAGAACTTCAAGTTGAAGTAGGAACAACATTAAAAGAATTTTTTCGCAACACGATTCCTCGCCCTGCTGGAAATCCTGTAGTAGGTGCCAAAATCAATGAAAGCGAAGTTGATCTTTGGTATGCTATTCAAGAGAATTGCGAAATTAAACCTATTGATTTAACGCATTATTCTGGTGTTAAAGTATATGAACGTAGTCTTGTTTTACTCGTTTTAAAAGCATTGGAAGATTTATATCCAGACATTCAATTAGAAGTTCACCATGCTATTAGTAAAGGTGTGTATTGTGAATTTCAAGGTGAAAATAGCATTGGTAATAATATGGTTCAACAAATTTTAGACCATATGCGAAAACTTGTCATCAATGCCGTTCCTTTTGAAAAACGAGAAGTACCTCTAAAAGAAGCCATAGAACTCTTCAAAAAACAAAATAGAGAAGATACAGTACAACTTCTTCAGAAATCTCCTCAAGATACCATCACTATTTATAGTTGTGGAAATAGTATTGTAACTTTTTATTCCTACACTGTGCCCGATGCTTCGTATTTGAAAAATTTTAATATCATGCATTATGGCTCAGGTATTATTATTCGTTTCCCAGAACAACAAGCTCCTGATATAATCCCAGAATATATCGAACAAGATCGCCTATTTCGAGTCTTCCAAGAACATAAACAATGGATTAAAATACTTGGAGTCGATACTATTGGCAAATTAAATCATATTTGCAAAAAAAATAAAATCAAAGATTTTGTACGAGTATCAGAAGCCATCCAAGAAAAAAACATTGCAAAAATTGCAGATCAAATTGCAAATGATAGAGAAAATATTAGAATTATTCTGATTTCTGGTCCTTCCTCTTCTGGGAAAACAACCTTTTCTAAACGATTGACAGTTCATTTAAGAGTCAATGGAATTAATGCTGTACCACTATCACTAGATGATTATTTTAAAAACCATGAAGCAACTCCCAGAGATGAATTGGGAGAATTAAATTTTGAATGTATTGAAACTTTAGACGTAACGTTACTCAATCAACATTTAACAGATCTTTTAGATAACCGTGTTGTAGAGATTCCAAAATACAACTTTAATGAAGGCAAACGTTCTGCAACTACTAAAAAGCTTCAATTACAACCAAATGAAATCATTATTTTAGAAGGCATTCATGGATTGAATCCCAAATTAACTGCTACTATTCCTAATTTAAATAAATTCAAAATTTATGTCAGTGCACTCACAGTGATCAATATTGATTATTACAACAGAATTCCTACTACCGATTTACGAATTATACGTAGAATCGTCCGAGATAATCAATTCCGAGGTTATAGTGCCACAGATACTTTGAAACGTTGGAATTCTATCCGTCGTGGTGAAAATGAAAATATTTTCCCATATCAAAATTATGCTAATGTCATGTTCAATTCTGCTATGGCATATGAACTTGCCGTCTTGAAAAATTTTGTTACACCTTTGTTAGAAAAAATTCAACCAGATTCATCTGTATATTCTGAAGCAGTGCGTCTATTGACATTTTTAGCATATTTTGAATCTGCTTCTAGCGATATTGTTCCTGACAACTCTATACTACGTGAATTTATTGGTGGAAGTAGCTTCAAGTATTAAGATATACATCAAACTTTTAATATCATCTAAAAGCAAAAAATATTCTCTAAGTGCTGTCTGTATTTTCCTCCCATTTTTTTTTACAAAGCATAGTTTTTAATGTAATCATTTCTTTGAAATGTTTACATTGACAATTACGCTTTTTTTTTTTTACAAATAATAATCTTGACAAGCACTTTCTGTATGATACAATGTTTTAAAGAATAGATAAAACCACTACGACCATCCAACCCAAATTGCTAAGGAAACTTTATCATGACACAGCAATTGGGGTCACAACAATATTATATTAAATTATATAAATTAATTTTTTTGTTTTTAATTTTTTTTACCGTTGATTATCAACGAAATCTTGTTAGCAATGAAGGTCTAAATGCATGAGTAGTGAGAAAATTAAAATTCGTATGGAAGCATACGATCACGACATGTTAGATAAATATGCATTAGAATTGGTAGAAACAGCCAAAAAAACTTCTGCGGAAGTATCTGGTCCAGTCCCTCTACCAACTCGAATTGAACGTTATACTGTTTTAAGATCCCCTCATATTAATAAAAAATCTAGAGAACAATTTGAAATCAGAACACATAAAAGACTGATTTACATTTTGGATACTACACAGAAAACTGTTGAGGCATTAACGAAATTAACAATGCCTGCTGGAGTGGAGATCCGAATTAAAGCGTAAGGAAAGTACCCAATGAGAGTACCTGTATTTGATGCTACTGGGAAAAGAACATCGGAAATTTTAGAATTCGATGAAAATATTTTCGGTGATAGAATCCGTGAAGTAGTTTTAAAAGAAGCTATCTTAATGTATGAAGCGCGACAAAGAGTAGGCACACATGCCACAAAAACCAGAAAAGATGTTTCTGGAACTGGTCGCAAATTATGGAAACAAAAAGGCACTGGTCGAGCTCGAACTGGTCCTTCCCGACCTCCTCACTGGAAAGGCGGCGGAGTGGTTTTCGGTCCTCATCCTCGCGATTATTCTTATTCAATGCCTAAAAAGGCAAGAAGGATTGCAATGGACAGTGCTTGGTTGGCAAAATTCCAAGACAAAGAAATTATCGTTCTTGAGAGCATACCAATGGATGCTCCCAAAACAAAAACTATCTATGGTGCATTGTGCAACATGGGAATCAACAATCAAAGAGTACTTGTTGGTTGGAATACTGAAGATTTTAATTTTTTAAGATCTTTTTCTAACATTCCCCGTGTATCCATGGAAAAATTAGAACGTTTAAATCCTTATCTTCTTTTAGCTAATGAAAAAGTTATTCTTGTAAAAGATGCTTTTGAGGAATTGATTCGTTCTAAAGGTGCTGAAATTAAAGTCTTGAATCGTCAAGATCTTTACCCTAATAGCTAGTAGATTAGGGCGTAAACTGACAGGTAAGACTGAGAAAGTTACTTAACCATATGCTCTTCCAAAAATGGCTCTGAGTGAATCCTGTCTGTAAATTGGAAGAAAGTAATGTACAAAGAACCAAAATTTGGAATTTATTCCGAGAATTTTTAACTAGCGATTAGGTGAAAATATGTTATTAGATGCTTACACAATTATTAGACGGCCCATCATATCGGAAAAATCCAATAGCGACATGAGCGATCTCAATGCCTATCATTTTGAGGTTGACACAGCTGCTAATAAAATTGAAATCAAAAAAGCTATCGAAAAAATTTACGCAGACAAAGGCGTAAAAGTCAAAAAAGTTAGAATTATTAACAAAGCTCCTAAAAAACGTCGATTTCGTCTTCGTCGTGTATATTACACTCGTGCTTGGAAAAAAGCGATCGTTTTTTTGGATAAAAAAGACAAATTAGATTTATTTTAGTGAATAATCAACAAATCTCAAAGAGAATAAATATGGGTCTTAGAAAATTTAAACCGAATACCGCAGGTACTCGTACACTTGTACTCTCTGATTTTTCTGAACTTACAACTAATAGGCCAGAAAAAAGTTTACTTCGCCCTATCAAAAGGACTGGTGGACGTAATAATCTAGGAGTAACAACAGCGAGATTCCGTGGGGGCGGACACAAACGACAATATCGTTTGATTGATTTCAAACGAGATAAATACGATGTTCCTGGTATAGTAAAAAGTATAGAATATGATCCTAATCGTTCTGCTCGTATTTCTTTAATCGCTTATCTTGATGGCGAAAAAAGATACATCCTCAGTCCTATCGGTTTATCTGTTGGTGACATGATTGTATCAGGTGAAAAAGTAGAACCCAAAGTAGGCAATTCTATGCCTTTAGAAAATATTCCTGTTGGTTTAATGGTTCACAACGTAGAATTAGAACCAGGAAAAGGTGGTCAACTAGGAAGATCTGCAGGAACATCTATTCAATTGAGCGCAAAAGAAGGTCGCTATGCTATTTTAAATCTTCCTTCGGGCGAAATTCGTAAAGTCTCTATTCGTAGTCGTGCTACTATTGGACAAATTGGGAATACAGACCATCAAAATATTTCCATTGGTAAAGCGGGACGCAACAGATGGAAAGGTTGGCGTGGACACGTACGAGGCGTTGCTCAAAACCCAGTAAGTCACCCAATGGGTGGTGGTGAAGGGCGTTCTGGCGGTGGAAGACACCCATGTTCACCAAAGGGTAAGCTAGCTAAGGGCGGAAAAACTCGAAAGCGTAGAAATCCTAGTAACAAACACATTATTCGAAGAAGAAAGAAATAAGGAAACTTTAATTGCTAGTTAAACACTAGCAATTAAAGGAAAATAGGAGTAATCAACAAGTGAGTAGATCAAGTAAAAAAGGTCCTTACTATAGTGAAAAACTTTTGAAAAAAGTGATGAAGCAACGTGAAGTCAACAGCCATGAGCCTGTAAAGACTTGGAGTAGATCCTGCACTATTCTTCCTGAATTTGTAGATCAAGTTTTCTTGGTTCACAATGGAAAAATATTTCAAAAGGTTGTTATTCGCGAAGAAATGGTTGGTCACAAACTAGGTGAATTTGTTTTGACTAGAACTTTCCGTGGGCATACAAAGAAAGACAAAAGGTAGTCAAATTTACCCTCTAATATGGTGGTAATCACTTAGGAAGGTTGATCAAGAAAATTTAATCAGGAAGGAGTGGGCGTTATTCTTCTAAAAGGTTAGAAGGGTCCACGCTTATTAAACTATGAAATTCAAAGCAAGTATTAGACATGTAAGGATTTCTCCTCAAAAAGCTCGATATGTCATTGATTTAGTAAGAAATAAATCAGCCAATGAAGCATTATACATTTTACGTTGCACTCCAAAACGAGCATCATATTTCATCACAAAAGTTTTGAAATCAGCAATTGCAAATGCAGATCAACGGGGAGAATCCGTTAAAGATTTATACATCCAAGAAGCCCGAGTGGATGGTGGATCAAGTATGAAAAGATTTCGACCGGGTCCTATGGGGCGAGCAATGAGTATTTTAAAAAGAACCTCTCACATTCACCTCGTTCTTGCTATAAAAGAAAAACCCGAAAAAACGGACGAAAAGAAAAAATAGACAAAAGTCATTCAACAGGAGTAATAAATTATGGGGCAAAAAGTTAGCCCGATAGGCTTTCGAATTGGCATTAGAGAAAATTGGAGAAGCCGTTGGTATGCCAATAAGAAAAATGACTTTTCGAAATATTTACACGAAGATCAAAAAATTCGAAAATTCATTTCCAAGGAATATACAAATATTCCTATGGTAGAAATTGAAAGAACTCGGGAGCGTATTAACATCATTATTCACACATCAAAACCGGGTGCTCTCATTGGACGTCGCGGAGCCAACGTTGATAAAGTACGCGCAAGTCTTGCTCCTTTTGTTGAGGATCGAGAAGTTGGTTTAGAAGTTAAAGAAGTCAATACACCCAATACAAATGCCCAACTCGTTGGAGAATCAATTGCAGAACAATTGGTAAAACGAGCTAACTATCGACGTGCCATGAAAAAAGCTATGGAAGTCGCAATGGACGCAGGTGTTTTAGGTATTAAAATCCAAATTTCTGGTCGTTTGTCTGGTGCCGAAATGGCAAGAACTGAAGTTGCTGTTCTTGGTAAAGTACCGCTACAAACATTGGATGCTAGAGTCGAATATGGCTTTCAAGAAGCGTTCACAACTTATGGTACCATTGGTATCAAAGTTTGGATTTATCATGGTAAATATGGGGAGGAGGTAGCTTACAATGGCTTTAATGCCCAAAAGGGTAAAGTATCGAAAAAGTCAGCGAGGTAGAATTAAAGGCAATGCAACCCAAGGTAATACTGTAGAATTCGGTGACTACGGAATGCAAGCCCTTGAAGCTGCTTGGATTAGTGGAAGACAAATCGAAGCCGCTCGTATTGCTGCTAACCACCTTCTAAGACATGAAGGAAGGGTTTATATTCGCATATTCCCTCATAAACCTGTTACTAGCACACCACAAGAAACACGTATGGGTAAAGGCAAAGGCGAACCTAATTTCTATGCCGCAGTTGTCAAACCTGGTACAATTCTTTTTGAAGTTGGTGGAGTTCCTAAAGATACAGCCAAAGAAGCATTGAACCGAATGGCTCATAAGCTTCCCTGCCGAGTTAAAATGGCAGAGAGGAGAATGTATCAATGAAATCTAGTAATTTAAATAATTATAAAAAAATGTCCCTTGAAGGACTCCGTAAAGAGCTTGATGCTAAAAAAGCTGCTCTTTATAAACTAAAATTTCAAAAAACAGTGGAAGAATTCAAAGATGTTACACAAATTAGTAAAATGAAACGCAACATCGCTCAAATTCTTACCATAATGACAATCAAAGAAAAAGAAGCAGAAGAAATTTCTAAAACAGCTAATACAGCTGAATAATTTTTCTTTTATGAAAGTTTTTCTCCGTGTGAGAAAAACTTTCATCTCCAGAAAGTCAATATTTATTGCTTTCGCAATATCTATCCAAAAAAACAGAGCTGTACCTCTAGTGACTTACACTGTGTAGGATAAGCTTCTAGCTAAGCTAGCACGAAGCTGGCACCTCTAAAATCTAATTGTTTAAATCCTTATCAATATGAAAACACTTTATATATTATCTAGGATACATAAGCTTATCAATTAGAAAAATACGCTTTCGTTAACGTAAAATTACGTAAAATTAAAAAATACACTTTTGTTGATATAAATTAGAAAAAAATACACTTTTGTTGACGTAAATTCTTTTCTAATAAAATAAACTTATCAAAGTGCTATTTTAAATTTAAAAAAAAGAAAACTCTTTTTTTATTGACTTTCTACAACAAATACAATATAATTTTATATCATAAGTTAGTTTGAAAAAATAGAGCTAGCTTTAGCGTAGCGTTATCAATGTTTTTTTATATTTTAGGAGCAGGCTATTTACTTATATACAACACAATAAGTAAAAATAGACCTGAGAAAGTATATGAATAGAGGACAACGGAAAGTTGTAATAGGTACAGTTATTAGCGATAAGATGGATAAAACCATTACTGTATCTATGAAACGTCTGGTTAAACATCCCAGATATAAAAAGTATATCAGAAAAGAAACAAAATTCAAAGCCCATGATGAACACAATGAAGCCAAACATGGTGATATAGTAGAAATCATGGAAACTCGCCCTTTGTCCAAAACAAAGAACTGGAGAATGGTTCGTATTGTGACGAAAGGGGTTGAATAATGATTCAAATGCAATCAATGTTGGATGTTGCAGACAATACTGGTGCAAAACAAGTTATGTGTATCAAAGTCTTAGGCGGAACACGTAGAAAATATGCACGAATTGGTGATATTATTGTTGCCAGCGTCAAAAAAACATTACCTGGAGAAGAAATTAAGACAGGTGAAATTATTCGAGGCGTTATTGTAAGAACACGAAAAAGCCTCCGACGTGATGATGGCTCCTATGTTCGTTTCGATAGAAATGCACTAGTGATTTTAGACAATGACAAAAATCCAAAAGGAAGCCGAATTTTCGGAGCTGTAGCCCGTGAGCTTCGCCAAAAGAATTTTATGAAAATTGTTTCTTTGGCAGCTGAAGTTATATAAACTAGCAGTAAGGTAATAAGATGCGGATTAAAAAGAATGACTATATTCAGGTAATTGCTGGATCTGAAACGGGTAAACGCGGAAAAGTTCTTCGTGTATTAGCACAAAAGAACAAGGTGGTGGTAGAAGGACTAAATTATGTTTATCGTCACCTCAAAAAAAGCCAGCAAAACCCACAAGGGGGAAGAATTCAAGTAGAAGCCCCCATTCATATTTCCAACGTTATGCTATTCTGCCCTCATGCACAAAAACCCACACGCGTTGAATATAAATATGAGGAAACAACAGAACAAAATAAAAAACAATCTGCTCCAAAAGAAGACGATATTAGTCGTCGGCTTAAACGCAAAAAAGTGCGATACAGTAAAGTGAGCAAAAGACAGATTTAGGGGAGTAATTGACCGTGACAAGGTTGATGGTAAAATACAATGAAGAAATCGTTCCGGAATTAAAAAAGAAACTTCATCGGGACAATATCATGTCGATTCCTAAATTGGAAAAAATTGTCGTCAATATGGGCGTCGGCAAAGCAATTGAAAATAAACGAAGATTAGAAAATGCAGTAAAGGATCTATCCTTGATTGCTGGTCAACGCCCTGTTATTACAAAAGCAAAAAAATCAATAGCAGGTTTCAAGCTGAGAGCTGGTCAAGAAATAGGTTGCAAAGTCACTCTTCGCAATAAAAGAATGTATGAATTTTTGGATCGTTTGATCAGTATCGCAATTCCTCGTATTCGTGACTTCCGTGGAGTAAGCAGAAAATCTTTTGATCCTTGTGGCAATTATTCCTTGGGAATTAAAGATCAAAGTGTATTCCCTGAAATCAACTTAGACACAGTGGAATTCGTACAAGGTATGGACATTTGCATGGTGATTAAAAACTCCAAATCTAGTGCAGAATCCCTAGAACTTCTAAGTTTATTTGGTATGCCTTTTAGAAAAGGCAAAACAGAAGAAGCAAAATAATCTTTAATTGCTAGTTTCTTTTTACTGAATAGGAAACGCAGAAATTTGTTCCTAGTTATCAACTAGCAATTTATAAAGTAATAATAGGAGCGTGAAAGAATAATGGCCAAGAAGTCATGGATTAATAAATGTCTTCAAAATAAAAAAAATCCTAAATTCTCCACTCGTCGCTATAATCGATGTAATCTCTGTGGAAGATCCAGAGCATATTATCGAAAATTTGGGATTTGTAGAATTTGTTTCAGAACACTTGCGAACAAAGGTGAAATTCCTGGCGTAAAGAAGGCAAGTTGGTAAATTTTCAACAGGGAAAAAAAAATGTTGACTGATCCAATAGCAGATATGCTAACAAGAATTCGCAATGCCAATAGTATTGGGAAAAAAGAAGTCGAAATCCCTCAATCTAAAATTAAAGTCGGTATTGCACAAAAATTGAAACAAGAAGGTTTTATTAAAGACTATAGAATCGTTGAAGGTAAACCTTGCAATAAAATCATCGTTTCTTTAAAATATGGTCCGGATTCAGAAAAAGTAATCCAAAAAATTAGTAGAGTGAGTCGCCCTGGACGCCGTGTTTATAATCGTTTGTTTGATATGAAAAAAGTTTTGGGTGGACTTGGTATTGCCATCGTGTCTACATCCAAAGGCGTTTTGACAGACAGAGAATGTCATGAACAAAGAGTTGGTGGCGAAGTACTTTGTACAGTATGGTAAAATAAGACTATAATTGCTAGCTGATACAGTAAAAATATAATGCAACCTTTCATCTAGCAATTAAGTTTACATGAAAATTTTTAAACTAAGGTGTTGAGTTCATGTCTCGTATTGGAAAAAAAGCCATTCTTCTCCCTGATGGAGTCTCTGTTACTGTAAATAAAAACAATGCGGTAGTCCAAGGTCCCAAAGGGAAAGTGAATGTAATAATACCTCCCACTATTACAGTGGAATTAGATGAAGCCAATAAACTTTTAAAAGTACATAGACCAGATGATGAAAAACAATCCAAAGCTTATCATGGATTAGGAAGATCCTTACTAAACAACGCAGTAACAGGCGTAAGTATTGGCTTTCAAAGAGTTTTAGAAATCGTTGGTACTGGTTATAACGCAAAATTAAAAGGTCGCAACGTAGAATTACAAATTGGTTATTGCTTACCACAAATTGTAGTTCTTCCCGAAGGTATAACTGCAGAATTGCCTACCCCTACTAAAATGATTTTTAGAGGATGTGATAGACAACAACTAGGACAGTTCGTCGCTAACGTTCGCAGCATTCGTAAACCCGATGCTTATAAAGGCAAAGGTATCCGTTACGAAGGTGAAGTTATCAAGCTTAAAGCAGGCAAAAGCTTTGGTACTGCTTAATTGTAAAACATATTGTTTGCAATTAAAAATGCTTATATTGAAATTAGATATCAGATTTCTGTTGGAATAGAAATCTGCATCGTGGAGTAAATTTTAAATGAAAAATGAAAAAGTCTGCAGACGTTGGAGACGTCATTGCCATCTAAGAAAAAAAGTTGAAGGAACTCCTTCAAAACCTAGATTGGCTGTATTTCGTAGCAACAAAAATATCTACTGTCAATTAATTGACGACACTTATGTAGATTGCACAGGAAGTCGTTCTGGAAAAACTATTGTAGCTTGCTCTTCTAAAACGGCATCCATAGCATCTCAAATTAAAAATGGATGTAATATAAAAGCTGCTGAATTAGTTGGTACTGAAATAGCTAAATTGGCTCGTGAAAAAGGTATTGAAACAATTGCTTTTGACCGTGGTGGATTTCATTATCATGGTCGTATTAAAGCTCTTGCAGATGCTGCTCGTAAAGGTGGGCTCAAATTCTAAAATCCTTTTTATTGCTAGTTGAAACATAGCAACAATTTCGACTAGCAAAAAAGGGAAATTGATTATTTTAGAAAGGCAGATTAGATGACACTTCCCAAGGAAGAAACATTCAATGATGGATATGTAGATTATGTGGTAAAGATAAATCGTTGTGCCACCGTAGTAAAAGGTGGACGTAGATTTAGTTTTAGTGCTTTAGTTGTAGTTGGGGATCAAAATGGTAAAGTCGGTGTTGGTTTTGGAAAAGCCAATGAAGTGCCACCTGCAGTACAAAAAGCTGTCAAAGATGCTCGAAAAAATATGTGTGACATCACATTAAAAGGCGATACTATTCCTCACGAAATCATCGGACGTTACGGTGCAGCTAGAGTTTTCTTAAAACCAGCTTGTCCAGGTACAGGCGTTATTGCTGGTGCTGCTGTTCGTGCAGTTGTGGAAGGTGTAGGAATTAAAAATATTCTTACAAAAGTTTATGGTTCCACGAATCCAGTAAATCTTACAAAAGCAACTCTCAATGGTTTGCAAAGATTAAGAGGCAAAGACCAAGTGAAGAGTCTAAGAGGAGTTGAGATAAGATGAATCTTGCAGAAATAAAGACCGTTCCTATTCCTCGACATAAAAGAGTAAGAGTAGGTCGTGGTGCTGGAAGCGGCAAAGGATGCACATCAGGTAAAGGTAATAAAGGTCAGAAATCACGTTCTGGTGCCAATAAACCTGGAATTTTTGAAGGTGGTACAATGCCATTGTACCGCAGAGTACCTAAAAGAGGATTCAACAACAAACAATTCGCGGAAATTTGGGTATCCTGTAATGTTGATGCACTCAATGCTTTCAAAGAAGGCGAAGTAGTTACTTTAAAAAGTGTAGCGGAAAAAGGACTTCTCAAATATCGTAAATGCGATCGCAATGTGCGTTTTAAAATTTTAGGTAATGGTGAGCTTAAAGTTAAAAACCTCAAAATCAAAGCACACAAAGTCAGTGAAAAAGCTCAAGAACAAATAGAAAAAATGAATGGAAATCTAGAAATCATTCGTATTAACAAATTTAAACGCCCAAGGCGGAGAGCTAACTCATGATTCTTCAATCTTTTCGAAATTTGTTTAGAATATCTGAACTACGAACGAAAATATTTTATACCATGTTCTTCTTAATTATCTTCCGTTTAGGATCTCAAGTACCTATTCCTGGGATTGATCTAGACGTATTAGCAAAGTTAACAGAAGAAGGTGGTTTACGTAGTGGTTTAGGTGGAATACTCTCTTTGTTTTCTACTTTAACTGGTGGTGCATTAGGCAATTGTGCTATTTTCTCCTTAGGAATTATGCCTTATATCAGTGCATCCATTATTTTTAGCCTTTTAACAAAGGTTATCCCATCATTAGAAGCACTTTCCAAAGAAGGTGCTAGCGGATATAGAAAAATTAATGAATACACACGATATGCCACTGTTCCACTATGTATTCTTCAATCACTTATGATTGTAAAAGTATTTAAACAACCAGTTGGTGGAGCCTACTTAATTGTAAACTATACCCCAGGATTTGGTTTTTTTGATCTACTCGCCATTATCACATTGACAGCAGGAGCAATTTTCCTTATGTGGCTTGGCGAACAAATCACAGAATACGGAATTGGAAACGGGATTAGTATTTTAATTATGGCTGGTATCGTTGCTCGTATTCCTCACCAAATAGAACTTATACTAACTGAGGAAATTGGCGGAACAGAAATAAAGAAATTTTTAATACTTCTTGTGCTCTTTGTATTTATTGTAGCAGGCGTTATTTACATGACATATGGGCAAAGAAAAATCGCTGTTCAACAAGCTAAACACACAAAAGGCAGACGAGTATATGGTGGACAAAAACATTCTCTGCCATTGAGAGTCAACCAAGCTGGCGTTATGCCTGTGATTTTTGCCTCCAGTTTACTAGTTTTTCCTATGACCATTATGAATATGTTTGGTGCAAGTGCCGATACAGGTTGGTTTGGATGGGGTTCCTTTTCTTATCTATTCACCTATATTCTCTTGATTTACTTCTTCAGCTATTTTTGGACAAGTTTAATGTTCCAACCATCTGAAATGGCAAATCAACTTAAAGAATACGGAAGTTTCATTCCTGGAATTCGTCCTGGTGAAAATACTGCAAAATACTTAGAAAACGTAATGACAAAAATAACATTTGTCGGTGCTGGTTTCTTAGCATTTATTGCACTTATTCCACAAATTATTTCCCAACTACTAGAACTACGAGGTCCCCAAGTATCCTTTGTATACAACTTAGGTGGAACTAGTATTTTGATTATTGTCGGCGTAATTCTAGATATTGTACAGAAACTAGAATCTCATCTACTCATGAGACACTACGACGGCTTTAGCAAAACCTCTAAAATGAGAGGTCGATAGACATCAATTTAAAAAAGGACGGCGTGATTGTAAAGTCACGCCCAAAAAATCATGATAATATTATTTCTTGGAACTCCTGCTGCAGGAAAGGGAACCCAAGCAAAGTTGCTCCAAGCTACTCTTGGATTGCCATTGATTGTTACAGGAGATCTTTTAAGAGCAGCGACTTCCAAGAGTGACAAATTGGGAGAACAAATTCGATCGCATATTGAACAAGGACATTTAGTCCCCGATGATCTTGTCATCAAACTCATAATGAAAGAATTTGAAGACCCTATTTGTCGCGAAAAAGGTTTTATGTTAGATGGCTTCCCACGAACACTAGAACAAGCTGTAATTTTCGATAAATTTATGGCAAAGCATAATTATAAAATAGATAAAATGCTTTACTATAATTTAGACGAAGAAACAGCAATCGATAGAATCGTAGGACGAAGAATTTGTAGTCAATGCGGCTTTGTATTCCACATTACAAATATGCCACCTAAACAAAAAAATATATGCGATTACTGCCAAAGTCCCCTGGTTCAGCGACCAGATGACACAGAAAAAGTAATGAAAAAACGTTTTGAAGCATATCATGCACAAACATATCCTTTAGTTAAATACTATAAAGACAAAGGTGTGTTATTAGAAATCGATGCCAATAATACTATACAAAAAATTTTTACAAATACTTTAAAACAACTCAATCTTTCAGAAGGAAAAAATGGTTAGTCGAAAAAGTCAAAGAGAAATTGAAATTATGCGAAAAGCAGGTAGCTTAGTAGCACAATCATTACAATTAGTAGAATCCCTTATTGCACCTGGCGTCACAACAGCTTACTTAAATGATGAAGTAGAAAAATTTATATTAGCTAACGATGCTACGCCTGAATTTAAAGGATTTGATGGCTTTCCCGCAGCCATTTGTGCTTCCATCAATGAAGAAATTGTACATGGTGTACCTGGTACACGACGTCTAGAAGATGGTGATATCATAAGTATAGACATTGGAGTACGCTATCAGGGATACGTTGGAGATGCAGCAAAAACTTTTCCAGTAGGTAACATATCACCAGTTGCAAAAAATTTATTAGAAGTTTGTGAAAAATCTTTGTATTTAGGCATAGAAAGTGCTACAATAGGCAACAAACTTTCTCATATTTCAGGAAGTATTCAAACATATGTGGAATCCAAGGGATATTCCGTAGTACGAGATTACACTGGTCACGGAATAGGGCGAAAAATGCACGAAGACCCTCAAATTCCAAACTATGTTGGTGATGACTGGCTAGATTTAGATCTAGTCTTAAAACAAGGTCATTGCTTAGCCATTGAACCCATGGTAAATATAGGAACTTATCGAACAAAAACAAAAAAAAGGCATGGTTGGGATGTTGTCTTAACAAAAGATAATAAACTATCAGCCCATTTTGAGCACACTATTGCCGTCACTTCAGATGGTCCAATGATTCTGACATTGCCTTAATAAAATTCGATAAGTTGGGAGCAACAAATGAAAGTATGTACTTCAATCAAAAGAATTTGTGAACATTGCAAAATTATCCGTCGCCAAGGTGTAGTTCGAGTTATTTGTACCAATCCTCGACACAAACAACGACAAGGTAAATAAACGGGATTTTTTAAAAAGTTAGGAGCTTTTAATGGCGCGTATTCACGGTGTAGATATACCAAACAACAAAAAAATCGGTATTGCACTGACGTATATCTATGGAATTGGCAAAAAAACCGCCGAAATCATCCTCAGAGACTTAGGAATCGACAGCGATATCAAGGCGAAAGACATCAGTGAAGAAGACCTATCCAGATTGGCAGCCGAAATTCAAAAAAACTATGTAATTGAAGGACAATTACATAGACAAATTCGTCAAAACATTCAACGCCTCAAAGAAATAGGTTGCTATAGAGGTGTACGCCATCGTCGAGGTTTACCAGTAAGAGGTCAACGAACAAGATCTAATGCTCGAACCAGAAAAGGTCCGAGAAAGACTGTAGCAGGCAAGAAAAAAGCCGCAGCAGGTAAAAAAGGTTAGAATCTAATTGCATGCAATTAGTATTCCATAACCTGCAGTCAAAATGCTAGAAAAAATCTTTGACAAAACATAAAATTTTTTGTACAACTAGCATTATAAAAAACATTGTCGTAAGCACCGTCATACACTTAAGTCAAAATACTTAAATGAAATGGACAGCAACTGAATTTTGCTCGCTATCAAGAAGTTTTGATAGTTACAATTGAATAGGACACATGCATGGCTCGTGCAAAGAAGAAAAAAGTCAAAAAAAATATAGTTAAAGCTGTAGCCCACGTAAGAGCTACCTTTAACAACACGATCATTACTATCAGCGATCCCCTTGGTGATACATTATGTTGGGATAGTGCTGGTACGATCGGTTATAAGGGGTCTCGTAAGAGTACACCTTTTGCTGCACAAAAAGCAGCTGAAAAATGTGCTGAAAAAGCCATTAAATTTGGAGTAAAAGAAGTCGATGTAAGAGTAAAAGGCCCTGGTGCTGGAAGAGAATCTGCTATCCGAGCATTACATGGTATTGGACTAGACATCAAAGGAATAGAAGACGTAACACCACTACCTCACAATGGTTGTCGACCTCGAAAGAAAAGAAGGGAATAATTTATGGGAAGATACACTGCATCAGTTTGCAAACGGTGTCGTCGCGAGGGCACAAAACTCTTTCTTAAAGGAGAAAGATGCCAGAGCGGAAAATGTGCATTAGAGAGAAGAAATCGACCTCCAGGAATGCATAACTGGAGAAAAGGAAAACCATCTGAATACGGACTACGATTGCGTGAAAAACAAAAAGTAAAAAGATATTATGGATTATTTGAAAGACAATTTTTCAAATACTTCATTCGCGCTCGCCGTTCAAAAGGTAACACTGGTGAGAACTTACTAATCCTTTTAGAAAGACGATTAGACAACGTAGTTTGCAGAGGTGGACTAGCAGCTTCTAGAGCACAAGCAAGACAATTCATCGTACATGGACATATTTTCGTAAACGGCAAAAAAGTAGACATCCCTTCTTATTTAGTCAAAGCTAATGATGAAATCACAGTTGCATCTAATGATACTTCAAGAAAATTGATTCAACCAATCTACGAAAGTTTCCAAAAAGAAGCACCCTCTTGGATTCAACGAGCAGTTGGCAAATTAGAAGTCAAAGTGGTCGATATGCCAGTACGAAGCGAAATCGAAATCGAAATTAAAGAACAACTCATCGTAGAAATTTGCTCACGATAGTTCCTCTTATTGCTAGTTATCTCCTGAAGCTAACTAGCAATAGAGACAACTCTAATTACTCGTTAAAAATTAACAAGCAATTAGGGTTTTTTAGCATTTTCTTTCAAACAGAGAAATTAGCATAGGATTAAAACATAATTTCGATGAACAAGCAATTAAGGTTATAACCATGAGAATTCGGTGGCGCAATCTCGAGCTACCTACAAGAGTTGTATGCAATAAAGAAGTACTGACAGAAGAATATGGTGAATTTCGCATCGAACCATTTGAAAGAGGTTTTGGTCGAACAGTTGGGAATTCCCTACGTCGCATCTTACTTTCAGCTATAGAAGGCTGTGCAGTTACAAGTATTGCGATAGATGGAGTCAAGCACGAATTTGCAACTCTAGATGGCATATTAGAAGACGTTGCAGACATTGTAATCAATATCAAAAAGCTAAGAATTAAAATGGAACCTGATGAAGAAGGTCCCATTAAATTAACCATTAATGTTCATAAAAAAGGTGAAATTACAGCAAATGATATTGAAATTGAAGGAAAAGCGAGCGTAGTAAACAAAGACTTGCTCATTGCAACCCTCACAGAAAATAGACACTTCCACATGACAATGACCGCCAAACGTGGCCGTGGATATTGTAGTGTAGAAGATAACTTACAAGATGTCAAAGAAGAAGGTATCATTGCCATAGCATCTATATATTCCCCAGTACGCCATGTACAATACTGGATTGAAAACACTCGTGTAGGTAAAATTACGAATTATGATCGATTAATTATGACAATACGTACAGATGGCACAATATCCCCAGAAATGGCATTGGTAGAATCTGCAAAAATATTCAGAAAACATATCAATCCATTTGTGCAATACTTTGAAATGGGAGAAGCCATCCCTCAAGAACCAGTAGAAAAAGTAGAACCAGAGAAAGAAGAAGACCAAGGACAAATTCGCTTCCTAGAAACCTTAGATTATCCAGTAGAATCTTTAGAGTTAGGAGTTCGTCCATCAAATTGTCTTGCTTCGGCAAATATACACTACATTAAAGACTTAGTACAAATGACAGAAGTAGATCTACTAAAAATTCGTAATTTTGGAAAAACTTCACTCAAAGAAATTAAAGAAAAATTAAAAAAACTTGATCTTTCTTTAGGAATGCAGATAGATCATTCCCAAAAAAAATAAGTCAATTATTAGAAATAAACAGAACGCAATTAGGGTAGGATTTAAATAATGAGGCATCAAAATAGAGGACGAAAATTAGGTCGTAGCAGTGCCCATAGAAAAGCTCTTGCACGCAATATAATACGCAGTTTGTTCCTGCATGGACAAATCATAACAACTATCAGCAAGGCAAAAGAATATGCTCCTATGGCAGAAAAACTCATCAGCATCGCTAAAAAAGCAGAGACAAAAGTAGCTGCTATGCAAGCTGCGATGAAAGACAATCCAGAAATAACACCAGAAGAAATCAAACGCCAAGCTGACGCTATCAGAGTTGCACAACTCCGATTTGCACTTTCTAAATTGCCAGACAAAGAAGTTGTTAAAAAACTTTTCTATGTAATCGCCCCTTTATTCGCCAATCGCAATGGTGGATACACAAGAATTATCCGCCTCAATAAAAGAAGATTAGGCGATAACACAAAACAAGCTATTTTAAAACTCTCTGAAGAATTACCAGAAGCATCTGTCATCGAAAAACAAAAAGCAGATGCAATCAAAGCATATCGCAAAGAAAGAGACGCAAAACTAGCTGCTAAGAAAAAAGCCGCCAAATAAATTTAATTGGTAGCTTTACATCACCTGAAAAAGCTTTTATAAATTTTATGAAATTTATAAAAGCTTTTTTTATTATCTGCAAAAAAACATCATCAAGCAACTATACAATCATAAACTAAAACTTTCTTATGATCAGCAAAACAACGCTTAAAAACAATTAAAAAATCATGAACTCTATCCAACCAAAAATATAAAACACATAATTTACACACATTTTAAAAAAACTTTCTAAAAAAGAAAAAAACTCCTTTACAAGATGAAAAAAATTGAGAAAATAAATAGATAGATTGACATTAACAAATTTTCAATAAGGAGTTTCTTGTGTCCTTTCAAACTATTGGGAAATCACCCTTGCGTAAGGACGGCTTCAACAAAGTCACAGGAAAAACAAAATATATTGATGACTTACAATTTGACAACTGTCTATACGGAAAAGCTGTTCGTTCTACTGTTCCTCGTGGCATGATTCTTAACATCACCTATGATCCATGCATTCCGTGGTCTGAATTTATCATTGTCACAGCAAAAGATATTCCTGGTGACAATGTAGTCTCTTTACTAGAACTAGATGAACCTTTTATACCAGAAAAAGAAGTTCGCTACATTGGCGAACCTATCGTTTTAATTGCTCATGAAAATCCAATCTTAGTAGAACAAGCAGTAAAAAAAATATACATTGAATACAAAGAATTACCAGCTGTTTTTGATACAGAAGAAGAACTAACACCAGAAAAAATTCAACATAATCATGACAATGTATTAAAAAAAGTTCACTTTCATAAAGGTGATGTTGCTTCTATTTGGGATAAAGCTGATCTAGTATGGGAAGGAAAATACACAACTGCAGCACAAGAACATGCATACATCGAACCACAAGGCGTTGTTGCTTGTGCATCACCAGAACAAGGCGTGACAGTGTGGGGTTCTATCCAATGTCCCTACTATGTACATAAAGGAATGGTAAAACTATTCCACTTACCAGAAGACAAAGTCCGCATAGTTTTTGCATTCACAGGCGGTGCTTTTGGTGGTAAAGAAGACTATCCCACCAATCTTGCTGGCTACGCAGCACTACTTTCTTGGAAAGCAAATGGACGCTACGTCAAAATGATATACAGCCGAGAAGAAGATTTGCTTGCTACTACAAAACGACATCCTGCTAAAACATATGTAAAAACAGCATTTAGCAAAGATGGAAAAATGCTTGCACTAAAAATAAATACCATCATGGATGGTGGTGCCTATGTCACTCTCTCTCCTGTTGTTCTCTCTCGTGGCGTCTTGCACTCATTTGGTCCATACGTATGTGAAAATGTACATGTAGACGGTAGAGCCATGCTCACAAACTCCAACCCATACGGTGCATTTCGTGGATTTGGTGCTCCACAAACAATATTTGCCTTAGAAACACACTTAAATGAAGTTGCACACCAACTTAACATAGAACCACATGAACTACGCAAAAAAAACGTACTACACAAAAATGACACTATGGCAACTGGTCAACGCATTACAGAAAATCTCAACCTAGAAGGCATGATAGACCAAGCCATGAAAGAAGCAAATTACATAGAAAAACGAAAAGCCTACGAAATCGAAAACAAAACAAATAAAAAATTTAAAAAAGGCATGGGAATGGCATTATTTTTCCATGGATCAGGCTTTACTGGTAGTGTGGAAACTCTCATGGGATCTAAAGTAGGACTTCGCATCACACCTAATGGAAATGTAGAAATTCTAACTGCACAAACAGAAATGGGGCAAGGAGTCTTTACAACACTTAGCCAAATAGTTGCAGAAACCTTACAAATACCACTAGACCAAGTCAACCACGTCATTCCAGACACAAGCATAGTTCCTAACAGCGGCCCCACAGTTGCTTCTCGTTCCTGCATGATAGTTGGCAAAATGGTACAACAAGCAGCCATTGATCTCAAAAACACATTAAAACAATGTAAATACCTTTCAGAAAAATATACACCTGAACAATTTACACAAGCTACCCAACAATACTACGCAGAAAAAGGTGAACTTAAAATCATCCGAGAATACAAATCACCTCCAGGCATTGAATGGAACGAAGATACATATAGTGGCGAAGCATATGCAAGCTACACTTGGGCTTGCTACATTGCTGATGTTCGCATAGATTTAACTACATACCAGCCTGAAATTACCGACTTTGTCGCATTGCAAGAAGTCGGGCAAGTAGTCCACAATGTCATAGCTTCAGGACAAATTGAAGGCGGAGTAGCACAAGGCATTGGCTGGGCAATCTATGAAAACGTACAAATCAAACAAGGTGCTATGGTAAATACTCAATTCACAAACTACATCATCCCTACTTCTGCTGACCTACCTCCTATTCGAACATTCTTCTTTGAAAATCCATACGAATACGGACCATTTGGTGCTAAAGGAATTGGAGAACTCCCAGCGGACGGACCAGCTGCAGCCATTGCTAATGCCATATCATTTGCATTAGAGGGACACAACATCAGATTCGTGCCTATGTTGCCAGAAAAACTCATGGATATTATAGAGGGACAAAAAAATGAATAACCTACAAACAGAAACATACACCATCACAGTAAACGAACAACAATACACCATACAAGCCCATCCCATGAAACGCCTTCTAGACGTATTGCGTGAAGACCTTAAACTTACAGGCACGAAAGAAGGTTGTGGCGAAGGCGAATGTGGTGCATGCACAGTTCTCTTAGATGATAAACCAGCCGTGAGTTGCCTAATTCCTATTTGTCAAGTTCAAAATCAAAAAATCACTACCATAGAAGGCATCATGAAAGAAAAACTCCATCCTATTCAAGAATCCTTCATGCACAACGGTGGAACACAATGTGGATTTTGCACCCCAGGCATGATTCTCAGTGCCTACGCATATCATAAAAACCCTGAATCAGCCAAAAACTACCAAGAAGCTCTTGCTGGTAATCTCTGTCGATGCACAGGCTACAAAAAAATCATCGAAGCCTGCGAAAAAATCTAAAACAGACCTTTTCAAATAGAGCTACTCAAAAAAACAGAGCTAACTCCTAAGAGCCGCTCTGTTTTTTTATCCCCAAAGCAATTTTCCCATCCCAGAGCAAATTCACTTTCCCTGAGCAACTCCCATGACACTTTCCCTGAGCAACTCCCATGAGCAACCTCCCTCCCCAGAGCAAATTAAATCTACTCCCCAGAGCAAATTAAATCTACTCCCCAGAGCAACATTCCCTCCCCAGAGTAGATTAACTTACCAGAGCAAAGCCCTCCCCAGAGCAAAGCCCGCCCCAGAGCAAATCTTCCCCAGAGCAAAGCCTCCCCAGAGCAAAGCCCCAGAGCAAATCCCCAGAGCAATTTCGAGCAATTTCTCCCCAGAGCAACTTTCCTCCCCAGAGCAAAGCCTCCCCAGAGCAAAGCCCCAGAGCAAAGCCCCAGAGCAATTTCGAGCAATTTCTCCCCAGAGCAACTTTCCTCCCCAGAGCAACTTCTCCCCAGAGCAACATTTGCCTCCACGGCTCAAGTGTCAAGTACAAGAAATTTTATAGAGAAATATAATTGCTATAAGCTATTGTTTTTGATTTAATAAAAAAACAATTGTAATTACAATAAAAAATACAGTGTAGAAACCAAAGACTCTCCTACACTAGGATATGGTGCTGACCTATAAAAAGCGACAATGTAAAAAACAATTACAATTACAAAGAAGATTTGATTAAAACACATTTTTGGAGTGAAAAACAATGGCAACAAGACCAGCGTGGAGTTTGACAGACAGAGCCGTTATATGTCGGGAATTTGAGTTTAACTGGAACGGCGGCTTTTCAATTACGCAAAAACAAAAAAATATAAAAGCACTTCATTGGGCAATAGAAAACAGCACTAAAGAGCCAGCCTTGGAAGTATCCACCAAAAGTCTGATTCCTTTAGGAATCAGCATGAGTGCGTTTTCATTAAAATTAAATGGGATTTATTTAGAAAATATTTTTCAGTCATCCAAAAAGTATGAACTTGGTGGTCCTTATCTGGATTTATTATATGTTACACCAAAAGATGCAAAACAAGATGAAAGACATGTTAAATCAGGTTCTTTGATTTCCTTTATCAAAGATGGTGTGGAATGGGCATTAGAACCTAAAACCGCATTTTATGATTATATATATGTAAATGCATTAATGGAAACTTTTGGACAAAAACTGGATTTATCTGTATATAACTGGTTTACTGATATAGAATTCAATCCAAAGAAATCCATCAATTGTCAGGCAAGATCCGTAGCAATATATAAAATGCTACAACAAAAGAGTTTATTCCATGTAATTAAAAACAGAAATACATGGCTTCAATTTCACGAAGAATATGTAAATGGATAGGTACTATAATCATAATAGAACCCTCCTCAGAGTAAATTTACTTCCCCAAAGTAAGTTTGCATTCATGCATTTCTCCTAGAACAAATTAAATTAACTCCCCAAAGCAAATCCCCAGAGCAACATTTAGTAACATTGCCACCCCAGAACAACTCCCCAGAGCAAATTAACTCCCCAGAGCAAATCCTTAGAGCAGAGCTACTTCTAGAAGTGCTCTGTTTTTTTCCCCCCAGAGCAAATTTTTTTCCCCAAAGCATTTTTCCCTAAAGCAACATTTCATCCCAAGAGCAAATTCTCACCCCAAAGTAACATTGCCTCCCCAAAGTAACATTGCCTCCCCAGAGCAAACTACCTTCCCAGAGCAAAGTACCCCCCCAGAGCAACTCTCCAGAGCATAACATTTGCCTCCCCAAAGCAACATTTGCCTCCCCAGAGTAACTCCCCAGAGTAACTCCCCAGAGTAACTCCCCAGAGAAAATTTTATCTCCCCAGAGCAACTCCTCAGAGCAAAATAACTCCCTAGAGCATCTCCCCAGAATAACTCTCCAGAGCATCTCCTCGGAGCAAAATAACTCCCCAGAGCAATACAGGCAATAATTCATTTCCACTTGCTTTTTTTTGCTATGATATAATATAATACAATAATTTATAACATCAGAATATACAGAATATATAAGTATTATAATCTATATAATATAAAAATATATCTTTTCAACAATCAATCAATGCATTTTTGAAAAGGAATCCTACTATGAAAAACAATGTAGACACATTTAGAAACGACCAATCTACATATAGCTCATTAGCAAACATGGCTATAGAAAAAATAATAATAGATGACTATGTTCTTTTAGAAAAAATTGGACAAGGTGGCATGGGTATAGTCTTTAAAGCCAAAAAAAAACAAACTGAAGAAATCGTAGCTATTAAATTTTTATTGCACTATGACTATAAATGCAAAAAAAAAGCAACAAAAATCCGTTTACAACGATTTTTAAAAGAAGCAGAAATAGGACAATATCTCCACCATCCCAACATAGTCCATGTCCATAAATTAGGATATTATAATAACTCTCCTTATATAGTCATGGACTATATTGAAGGAATTACATTATTAAAGTATATACAACAACCCCACATTGTAGAACAATGGAATATATATGGCAATATCTTTTATCAATTAACAGACGCACTCCATTATATTCATAAAAACAATATACTCCATAGAGATATTAAACCAGAAAACATACTTATCAACCAACAAGGCAATCCAATTTTAATGGATTTTGGAATTGCTCGAAATCCATTAAAGTATTCCAGCCTTACTAATACAAATATATTATTGGGCACACCTTTATATATGTCTCCAGAACAAGCAGATGGGAAAAAAGTAACAGGTCAATCTGATATCTATCAACTAGGTGCTGTATTCTACCATGCACTCACAAACATACCACCTTATTACGGTCAAACAGCATATGAAATTTTACTAAATATTGTCCAAGGAAAAGCAAAACCGCCTCAAGCTTTTAATCCTAATATTCCTATAGAGCTAGAAAACATTGTCCTAAAAGCCATACAACGGAATATATCTAGACGATATAAAACAGCACAAGAAATGGCACAAGATTTAAAAAAATACTTAGACATATATAATCTTTCAGAACAAAACTCAGAACTACTGCATGACACAAATAACATAGAGTTCAAAAAATCCATCAACCAAAAAAGAAGAAAAACAAAAAAATATCTGAAAAAAAACAGATCATATCAAAACAAAATCTTAACAAAAAAAATACTTGCCTATACACTATTTGCCTTGTTTTTCTTTATATTATACTTTATCTTTGATTCTAACAAAACACACAATATAATCGCAACAAATACAGACCAATCTATCAACAACGAATCCACAAATATCGCAAAAATAAAAACAATACAAACTGACAAAACATCCACAAACACCCCAGAAATAACAACACAAATCGAAAATACATTTACAGACAATCTAAAAACAAAAAAAATACCTACAAATCAACCAAAAACAAATCCAACTCCTATGGATCCATACATGGAAGAACTATTCCAACATTTAGAAAATAATGATCAATTTCAATATTTAGGCACACAAACATATACTTGTGGTGAACACACAAATACAATGCATGAATATAAACATATACAAACAGAAATGGAATTTGTACTTATACCTAGTGGCACCTACTTTAACAGATTCATCAGAAAAGATATATTTATTCGCAGTTTTCTCATTGCAAAGTACGAATGCACACAAAAAATATGGAATCTCATTGTGCCAGATCTTCTAAAACAATATACTACAGACTATTCAGAGTTCACAGTTGCAATCGGCGATGAATATCCCATTGTTGGACAGACGTATTCTGATTCCTATGAATTTTGTAAACGAACAGGTCTCTCCTTACCTTCTGCTAACCAATGGGAATATGCAGCACGGGCAGGAAGCAAATATCGGTACTGTTATGGACATAATGAAAATCAACTTCAATACTATGCTTGGTATGGACTAAATTCTAACAACTCTATACATAAAGTAGGACAACATTTTCCTAATGCCTTTGGATTATACGATATACACGGAAATGTACCTGAACAATGTGCTGATGAATATAAAATAGGTGAACAATGTGCTAATACATATTACATTAAATCACCTTCTGGAATTTTTTCGTGGTTTCCTCGTGCTGATGTATATGACGTCCAAGATATTGACCCATGTTCTAGAATCTTTTCATGCAATGATATACCCACAAAACTACCAGATATTCCCAACACAGAACGCCACCATGTTTTCAAAGGCGGAAATTTTTATAGCTATTTTCAGGAATTTCCTTGTGAATATGGAATAGTTTCTGATGGTGAAAAATCCTCAAATATCATAGGAGTACGATTTATCTACTCTATCTTTGATAAAGGAAAGCCTAATATATCCATAAATACCTCAGAAATAACAACAATCGAAAAAACACCTACAGATAATCTAACAACAAAAAAAACATCTGCAAATAATCAAACACCTATGGATATATACATGGAAAAGCTATTTCAACATTTAGAAAACAATGATCAATTTCAATATTTAGGTACAAAAACATATACTTGTGGTGAACACACAAATACAATGCATGAATATAAACATATACAAACAGGAATGGAATTTGTACTCCTCCCTAGTGGCTACTATGACGCCAGCTTCTGTAATCAATATATATCCATCCGCAGTTTCCTCATTGCAAAGTACGAATGCACACAAAAAATATGGAATTTCATTGTACCAGATCTTCCAAAACGATATATCATAGACTATCCAGAACTCATAATCGGAGACGAATATCCCATTGTTGGACAGACATATGCTGACTCCTATGAATTTTGTAAACGAACAGGACTCTCCTTACCTTCTGTCAACCAATGGGAATATGCTGCAAAGGCTGGAAGCAAATATCGATACTGTTATGGACACGATGAAAATCAACTTAAAAACTATGCTTGGTATCATCAAAATTCTAACAACTCTACACATCCAGTTGGTCAACGTCTTCCTAATGCTTTTGGTCTATACGATATCCACGGAAATGTAGGTGAACAATGTGCTGATGAAATAAATATCGATGATAATCCCCTTTTGAGCATAATTCCTTCGTGGAATGATATTCCCACAAACCCACCTCATGTTCCCAACACAAAACGTTGCTATATCTACCAAGGAGGACATTTTGCTGAGACAGCCTCTGCCCAAACATTTCCTTCTACCAGAGTGCTACTTTCTAAAGCAAATCGCAATGTAGGAGTGCGATTTATCTACTCTATTTTTCATTATTAAAATAGAAAACTTGCTCTGGGGAGTTTTTAACAATTGAAAACTTGCTCTGAATTGCCTCCCCAGAGCAACATTTGCCCTAAAGCAATATTTTTCTCCAGAGTAACTCCTCCCCAGAGCAACTCCCCAGAGCAACTCCCCAGAGCAAGTTCTTTTCCCCTGAGTAAATGTCTAAAATGTCTATATAAAAATATATTCCTTTTTTCTCTTTTTTTTGCATTGTATTTTTGATACAATGACGTGCAATTATTTTTCATGTACTAGATTATTATTTGGAAGTTGTTTTTATTCTATGACTTAGTTGTATTGATTGTTACTCTGAGACTAAGGTTATTTTAGGCGAGGTTGTATTGATTTAAAAGGTAGGCATATGATGAAATTAGATGATTTAATTCCTATGTCTAAGTTAGACAAGAAAAATGCTGCAATAGATTTTGTGAAATTACACCAAAACAAAGGATATGAAAAGGGCAATTGTCAAGTTTTTTGGACTGGTTTATTGCATCGAGTATTTGGTGTTAAGTTTCCTGAAAATTTCATCCAATTTGAAAAGCCTGCTAAAAATACAACGATTAAATTTATTGATGCATACATTCCTGAAACTAAAGTATTGATTGAACAAAAAAGTTCGAATGTCAACCTAGAAAAACCAATCA
>JAGOMP010000095.1 GCA_017993505.1 Planctomycetota bacterium | reverse complement strand
AGATTACAATGCAAGTTTGAATTTACTAACAGAATTAAAAAAACAAATAGGCAAAGTTCTTGCCGAATTTACGTCTGCGGACTTGACGGCAATGCAGTCAGATTTAGTAATAAATCAGATTGTAACCTGCAAGGTTGAAACAGAAATACAACAGAAATCTTATTTATAGATTTTTATAGCTATTTATAGGATTTTATAGGTTTGTAGGAACGGGAAAAACACATCTCTTACTCTGGGGTGCAAAATTACCCAAGGGAGAAAAGTTGCTCGGGGGAAAAACACTGGGAAAGCAATTTATAACTTAGCCTTGATTCTTAGTGGTGAGAATATGAATATTCGTAGATTTGTTGGTAGTATGAGGAATTTTGTAAAAGAAATTGATGATTTCCTTGGTGGGAAATTTTACCTTGGTGTAAAATTAGAATTTCATCTGTCCATTGCACGGCTGAGATGCGATGGGAAACTATAATGATATTTTTATTAACTGCAAATTTTTGTAAATTTTGTATAATTTTCCGTTCTGTTTCCACATCGACTGCTGAGAGTACATCATCTAAAATATAAAATTGAGCTGGTTTTAATAAGGCACGTGCTAGGGCAACTCGTTGTCTTTGCCCACCAGAAAGAGTGATTCCTTTTTCGCCTATAATTGTATCTAGACCTTGAGGAAAATCTTGTTTTTCTAAAGGAAAACAAGCTAGTTGTAAGGCATGTAGAAGTTTTTTTTCGCATTGTATTTTATCGTGAGGTCGTTGATTTTCTGGAATGGCAAGTAGTAGATTTTCTCTCAATGTGCGTGAAAATAGAAAGGCATTTTGTGGTGCATAAGAATATAGTTTTTGATATTCTGAAATATTAGTTTCTGCGACATCTTGATCATGGATATAAATTTGTTGTTTTTGTAGGGTGTGAAATCGTAAGATTATATCTAATAATGTTGTTTTCCCAGAACCAATTTTCCCAATAATTCCTAGTGATTTTCCAGAAGGCATAGTAAATGAAATATTTTCTAAAAAGGGTGTAGGAGTATAAGAAAAGTTTAAATTTTTAACATAGAGAGGATTGTTATAAGAAAGCTGTTTTGGATATATAGGAATTGGTTCTTGTAGTATTTCTTGGATTCGTTCCATAGCAGGGATGGCTTGAAAAAAAACATTGAGCATCCAACCTAGCATATGGATGCAAGGTAAAACCATGGCAATATATCCTAAAAAGGCTGTAAGTTGTCCAATGGTGAGTTGTTTTTCTAAAATAGCATGTCCAACAAACCAAATCATTAAAAAAGTAGCAAGTCCACTGGAAACCTTTAGAATAGGCATAAAAAAAGATGAAATTTTAACAATAGATAAATTCGTCTGCATATTTTTTTGATTGAGTTGTAAAAATTTTTTATGAATATTTTGTTCTGCTTGACAAGATTGGATTACTGCGATTCCTTCTATCGATGCCAATGTATATGCTGAAATATCACCGAGTTGAATATTTGCATTTTTCCAGTGCGGTCTAAGAGATAAGAGATTGAATCGTATTGCAACTAAAGATAATGTAATAGGAAAAATAAAGTAAGCTGTAATCCTTACATTCATTTGAAGCATAGCTGTGAAACCAAATGCCAGCGTAACTAAAACATTAGCTATTTGTAAAATACCATAACCATATGAAGCACGAACAGATTGAATATCTTGCGTGCAACGGCTAAGTAAATCTCCTGATTGATGCGAAGCATAAAATTTTCTTTCTAATTGCATCAATTGGTGAAAATAATCATCACATATATCTGCCTCAATATATCGTGCAGGAATAAAATAAAATAAACGTGACCCAATACGAAAAAAAATAAGAATAAATGCACAAAAACAAATTTGTCCAACAATATGTGGCACATGAACTATATCATCAATGGCTTGTTTTAAAAGCATAATAATATGCATATATAAATATTGGTATGTCACAAGACAAAAGAGACCTAGAGCATACCATTTCCAGTATTGCACTGCATATTTTTTAGTAAAATACAAAAAAAGTTTCATGATATAATAGATGATAAAACTTGCCAAGGGAGTGAAACACAAGCCATACGATTTTTATATGAAATTAATTCTTGAAAAACTATTGTTTCACCATATTTTTCTAATAATGACTCGGGAAGTTCACCTTGAAATATTTTCAAGATAGTTTTTGTCATTTCTTGCACTATATTTATATTTTTCCCATGTACAAGGTTACACATAATAGATGCACTAGCAATAGAAAGTGAGCAACCTTCGCCAGTAAAATGAATATCTTGTATTATATTGTCTTGTTTTTGTATTTGTAAAGAAATAAGATCACCACAATTTATATTTTCTAATTCTGCGAATGCATTAAAAACAGGAAGTGTACCAAAATGATGGGGACTTCGATAATGCTTTAGAATAAGTTCTTGGTATATTTTTTCTAAAGCCATAATAGAAACCTCTTGCTTGGAAAGAAAAAAAAGTATAGGCAAAAAAAAACACGCCCAGCAGGACTCGAACCTGCAACCTTTGGATTCGAAGTCCACGACTCTATCCAATTGAGCTATGGGCGCATTATTTAGATATATTATAATATATTTTACAAAAAAATCAAGTACTTTTTATTGATTTTTTATGTTATATTAAACATAAAAAAAACAACATAAGAGTTGTTTTTTTTGTAGATAATTTATCTTTATCTTTGAGCGGGCGATGGGATTCGAACCCACGACACCAAGCATGGCAAGCTTGTACTCTAGCCGCTGAGCTACGCCCGCATTTTTAAATCTAAAATATAAAATAATAAATTCTCAAAATCTATTTATCTTAAGATTTTGAGCGGGCGATGGGATTCGAACCCACGACACCAAGCATGGCAAGCTTGTACTCTAGCCGCTGAGCTACGCCCGCATTTGTTTTCTTTTATTTTATATAGGCATTATATCTTGTCTATTTTCATTTGTCAAGCTTTTTTTTATTTTAAAAAAAAATATTATATAGATTATGGCGATTATTTGTTAAAAATAGTGATAAGAAACATTATAAAATTTTAATCTAATAAATTTAATCAAATTTCATAATTTTATAATTCTTATTATGAAATTATGCTTGTTTTCTACGAAAACAAATTTTCGCATCTACACCACAACCATTGCAACCTTCTAGAGTACAATATGGAGTCAATTCTCCTTTTTTTGATTTTTGCCACTCAGATCGTAAAAATTCATCTGAAACACCTGAGCTTAAATGCATCCAAGGTAAAATTTCATCTAAAGGAATTTCACGATGCAAATAAAAATTCAAATCAATATTATTGTCTGATATTGCCTTTTCCCATGCATCTAAACGAAAATATTCATTCCAAGAATCAAGATATGCACCATTTTTCCAAGCATCATAAATTACTTTGCTAATTTTTCGATTCCCTTTAGAAATAAGTCCTTCTAATAAACTGAGATTCACATTATGAAAATTAACTCGTACATTGCGGAGTCGCAACGAATGTCTTATATAAAATTGAGCTTCCTGTAAATACTCTGTAGTTGCCATAGAAGCCCATTGAAAAGGCGTATTTGCTTTTGGAACAAAACTAGAAATAGAGGCTGTGACATTGCCTAAATATCCATTTTGTTTTCGAATACTTCCTATACGATGCAATAAATCAACAATTCCATCTAAATCCTCTTTTGTTTCTTCTGGTAATCCAATCATGAAATATAGCTTCACAGAATTCCAACCCTCTTGATAAGCACATTCAATGGAACTGCACAATTCATCCCAATCAATAGATTTATTTATAGTGCATTGTAAATGAGTAGAACCTACTTCCGGTGCTAATGTTAAACCAGATTTTCGAACCGTTGCTACAATTTTTGGTAAAATTTTCAATTGTTCATTAATTCTCAGGGACGGCAAACTCAAACTGACACCTAAAGGTTTAAAATATTCTGTTAATTTTTCTGCCAATTCTTCCAAATAAGGATAATCACTAGATGACAAAGAATATAAAGAAATTTCTTCATATCCTGTATTTTCATAAATAGAAATGGCTTCTTGAAGTAAATGTTCTACTGATTTTATACGCAGAGGACGACGAATCATACTTGCTTGACAAAAACGACAACCACGAGTACAACCTCTCATAATTTCTAAAAAAATTCTATTATGAACAGTATCATTCAATCCTACAATGGGCTTTTTATATTTAAATTTTTCAAAATTTTCTAAAACTCTAGATACAATCAAAGATGGCATTCCTTGTTCTGGCATAATAGTAGCAACAGTTCCATTGTCATAATAAGAAACATGATAAAATGCAGGAGCATAAACACCAGAAATATCACAAGCAATTTTTCGAATGCGTTCTCTACGAGACACACCTTGTTCACGCAATGTAGCATCTAGACGCAAAACTTCCACAAGAAGTTCTTCGCCATCACCTAAAGCCACCAAATCAAGAAAATCTGCCCCAGGTTCTACATTATAGACGCCATGTCCACCTGCAATAATAATAGGTTCTTCTTCACCACGATCTTTTGCCCAAACAGCAATTTTCCCTAAATCTAACATTTCCAAAACATTTGTCCAATTTTGATTAGAACCAATCGAAAAACCAACAACATGAAAATCACATAAAGCACGATTCGATTCTAACGAAAACAAACTAACATTTTCCTGTCGCAAAAACTCAATCATATCAGGCAAAGGTGCAAATGCACGTTCACAAACAAGATCTGAACAATCATTCACAATCTCATACAATAACTTTAAGCCTTGATTACTCATTCCTACAGAGTACGTATCAGGAAAACAAAAACAAATATCACCTTTGATTTTATCCCAATCTTTTACAATAGAATTCCATTCACCACCTACATATTGCGAAGGACATTGTACACGAAATAAAATACGATTTAAAAAATTTTGAATATCCATAAATTTAAACTCTTACTTTTCTTTGTATTTTTAATTAACAATAATTCATGCAATATTTTAGCAAATCATATAAAAACTTTCAAATGAAAATCTTCAGATAAAAGCTATTTCTCCTACCTCGAAGCAAATCCCCAAAGCAAATCTCCCAAAGTAAGTAAGTTTTCCTTCCCAGAGAAAATTCCCTCCCCAGAGTAAATCAGAGCAAATTACCTCCCCAGAGCAACTGACACCTCCCCAGAGCACAGAGCAATATTCCCTCCCCAGAGCAACATACCGCCCAAGAGCACATCCCCTCCCCAGAGTAACTTTTCTCCCCAGAGCAAATTACCTCCCAAGAGCACATCCCCTCCCCAGAGTAACTTTTCTCCCCAGAGCAAATTACCTCCCCAGAGTAACTGACACCTCCCCAGAGTAACTTTTCTCCCCAGAGTAACTGACACCTCCCCAGAGCACAGAGCAATATTCCCTCCCCAGAGCAACATACCGCCCAAGAGCACATCCCCTCCCCAGAGTAACTTTTCTCCCCAGAGTAACTTTTCTCCCCAGAGTAACTTTTCTCCCCAGAACAAATTACCTCCCCAGAGTAACTTTTCTCCCCAGAGTAACTTTTCTCCCCAGAACAAATTACCTCCCCAGAGTAACTGACACCTCCCCAGAGCAAATTACCTCCCCAGAGAAACATACCCCTCCCAACAACAAATTACCCCCGCACAGCAACGTTCCTCCACCAAACAAAATACCTCCACCAAC
>JAGOMP010000094.1 GCA_017993505.1 Planctomycetota bacterium | reverse complement strand
AACGCGAACATGTCTACGTAAAAAAATAAATTATATTGACAAAATCAAACTTAAAAATTTGAAAAAGTTAATATAATTTCAAGGTAAAATTTTGCAGAAAAATTTTACCTCAGAGATGGTATGTCCATACATAAAAACTTGAAAACACTAAGAATAATTATTATAACCTATTAAATTACAATAATTTACATAAATCACTAACATTATTTTCTATCCATTTTTTGTCAAAATTTTTTCAAAAAATCATAAATTTTTTCTTGCACCAAAAAATTATTCCTATTGCCTTTAAAATCATTTTTTTTTCACTGCAAAATCTCCTGAAATTCCCTCTAATTTTTCCAAAATCTCTCCAATTTTTCCAAAAATTGGTAAAATTCTCTCCTTTTTTGCCAATTTTCTTCTTCTTCCCAGAGCATATTTTCCCCAGAGCAACTTCGCATGTGCAGAGCAAAGGAAGCCCATGCATTTCGACGTAATTTAACGCATTTCATTTCGCATTTCGTTTCCCAGAGCAACTTTCTCCCCTGAGCAACTTCCGTCCCAGAGCAACTTCTGTCCCCAGAGCAAATTTCCACCCCTGAGCAATATTCCCTCCCCAAAGCACAAAGCAACTTTAATTCCGTCCCCAGAGCACCAGAGCAAATTCAATTCCAATTCTACTCCAGAGCAACTCCCCAGAGTTTATTCCCTCCTCGGAGCAACATTGCCTCCCCAGAGTAAATAATATAACAATAATATTATATTGAGAGAAGATGACTTTAATGATAAAATAATCTCTGTTAGAGATGCCATAATACATCAAGTAAGAATAAAAAATACAAATTGAGAAAGTTATACATTGTTATGCGTCTCATCGATAAATTAAAATTTATTGAGGAAAGTATTTATGGAATTAGTCAAAGTGGGTGAGAAAACTTATTATATAAAAAATCCTACTAATATAGGCATATATAAAATCAGCGATAATAACATTTACCTTATAGATACAGGGAATGATAAAGAGGCAGGGAAGAAAATATTAAAAATAACAGATGCACAGGGATGGAATGTTAAGGGAATTATAACAACGCATTCTCATGCAGATCATATCGGTGGAAATAAGGTGATACAAGACAGAACAAACTGTCCTGTTTATGCTTTTGGTATGGAAAAAAGTTTTATCGAATTTCCAATACTAGAGTCCTCCTTTCTTTTTAGTGGATATCCGTTCCAAGATTTAAGAAATAAATTTTTATTAGCAAAAGAATCGGTAGTTACTACAATATATAATAATATACCTAAAGAACTTGAATATTTTTCATTAAAAGGACATTGTTTTGATATGATTGGAATCAAAACAGATGATGAAGTCTATTTTCTTGCAGATTCATTATTTAGTGAAGAAATAATAACTAAATACTATGTATTTTTTATTTATGATGTTCAAGAATATCTAAACACATTAGACTATCTTTCTAAATTGGACGGTAAATTATTTATTCCGTCTCATTGTGAAGCAACTATAAGCATTTCAAGCTTAATAGAATTAAACAGAAATAAAATACAAGAAATATCTAATAAAATTTATTCTCTATGCAATAATGAATTAACGTTTGAAAGTATCTTACAAGCTGTTTTTAATGATTATTGCTTGACGATGAACTTAAATCAATATGTTTTAATTGGCAGTACTATTCGTTCCTATTTATCATATCTATATGATAACAGAAAGGTGTGTTTCGAATTTAGAGATAATACAATGTACTGGAAACAAAATAGATAAATTTCAATTTATTCCTATTCTACTGTCAACATTCGTTGAAAAAATCTACTATTTTTATATAATGATATAGAAATTTGGCTTGCATACCAAGAAGAAGGTACAATAATGCAAGCGAGTACAATTGAATTTAATTGTAGTGAAAAAAATATATTTTAAATTTTATTGGATAAAGTGAATCGATGCAAGAGTTAGAAAAAATCTATCAAATTCTATATTCTCATTACGGCGATCTCCGTTGGTGGCCTGCTGACACGCCTTTTGAGGTGATAGTGGGTGCGATCCTTACACAGAATACGGCTTGGATCAATGTGGAAAAAGCCTTGAAGCGATTTGAAAAGAATTTATCACCTGAGCGAATTTTGAAATTGCCCATAGAGGTGCTTCAGAATATTATTCGTCCAGCTGGTTTTTACAAACAAAAGTCGCAGTATCTAAAAGCCGTCACTGAATGGTTTATAAGCTATGAATGCAACATTGATTTAATAAAAAATCGTCCTATATTAGATATCCGCTCTGAACTTTTGCAGGTTCGAGGTGTAGGTAATGAAACAGCAGATTCCATTCTTCTCTATGCTTTTAATTTGCCAAGTTTTGTTGTAGATACATATACTATGAGGTTCTTTAATCGTTTTCCAATTAATGCTGGCAAGACTTATATGGAAGTTAAGAACTCTTGTGAAGCGGTGCTTCCTCATAATGTTGAAACTTATGGTCATTTTCACGCTTTGATTGTACATAACAGCAAAGAACACTGCAAAAAGAAACCAAACTGTACCAATTGTCCCTTAGAGAAAATTTGCAAAAAAAATATTTCTGGTTGATATAATGAAACATTATTTTTTATTGATTGTTGACGTTTCTAAAATTATTCTAAAATAATAATATAAAACTTAAACTTTTAAACTTTCCCTACCCGTGCAACATTTGCCTCCCCAGAGCATATTTACTTCCCCAGAGCAACATTTGCCTCCCCAGAGCAACATTTGCCTCCCCAGAGCATATTTACTTCCCCAGAGCAACATTTGCCTCCCCAGAGCATATTTACTTTCCCAGAGCAATTCCCCCAGAGCAACATTTGCCTCCCCAGAGCAACATTTGCCTCCCCAGAGCAACATTTGCCTCCCCAGAGCAATTCCCCCACAGAGCATATTTACTTCCCCAGAGCAAGTTTGCTTTCTCCAAAGCAACATTGCTTTCCCCAAAGCACTTTCCCCAGAGCAAATTCCCTCCCCAGAGCAAATTCCCTCCCCAGAGCAAAATATCCTGATTCTAACTTAGCTACACTATACGATCCAATTGCCATGCCGCCTGCTTTACTCAAAGCTCATCAAAAATTAGACAAAGAAGTTGCAAAAATCTATAATAAAAACTGAGATTTAAACAACGAAGCAGAAATTGTTTCTGACCTCATGCAAATGTACCAATAACTCCTAACCACAGAGCCACAGACAATAAGGATAAACAAACCATAGAAACAGAAGATGATGAGACCACGGAACATAGAAACAGAAGATGATGAGACCACGGAACACACGGACAATAATAATATAGAAACCACAGAACACACAGAAACAGAATATACAGACAATACGGAAAACATAGACAAAAAACAAAGTACAAAGACCAGAAAAATAAAAAAACAAACCAAAGAATACACGGAAAACACGGAACACACAGAAACAGAATATATAGAAAACAAAAACACGGACAAGAAAGAAAAGAAACAAACAAAAGCAAAAACTAGAAAACAAACAAAAAAAACAGACAATAACGAAACAGAAATCTACGCATCTATTCCTATTACATCAAAACGAACCATAAAAAAAGGTAGCAACACCATATCTTTTTAAAATATATATTTATTGTTCATAGTTTTCCCTCTCCTAGCAACTTTTCCCTCAGAGTAATTTTCCTCCCCAGAGCAAATTAAATAACATTACATCAAAACGAACCATAAAAAAAGGTAGCAACACCATATCTTTTTAAAATATATATTTATTGTTCATAGTTTTCCCTCTCCTGGCAACTTTCCCCCCAGAGTAATTTTTCTCCCCAGAGCAAATTAAATAACAATTATTAAATTATTATATCTTATATAATAATTTAACAATATAATATTGAGAAAATGTGAATTTAGTGATAAAATAATCTCTAAATTCAGTTCAAATTCCTATAATTTCGTTAGTTATGTCAACGAGATTATTTTTATTTACAACACTGTTTAAGGTAATAAACATTCATTATTATAAGATAATTATAGTATGTCAGGGGAAAAGTATGAATTCAAAGAATAGAATTTCTCCAGCGATTGTTGTGATTATTATTTTTGGCATCATTAGTATGCTTGGTGATATTGTTTATGAATCAGCGAGAAGTGCAAACAGCCAGTATCTAAATTGGTTGGGCATCAGTGCAGCTAAAGTTGGATTGGTCTTTGGAATAGGTGAATTCTTAGGATATGCACTAAGATTGCTAGCTGGTATTATGTCTGATAAGAGTGGCAAGCCTTGGTTTTTTATGTTTATAGGCTATGGCATGCTCTTAAGCGTTCCATTGATGGGCTTTACAATGGAATGGAATCTTCTTGTAATTTTTATACTAATGGAACGCATTGGAAAGGCATTACGCAACCCTGCTAAGGATACAGTTTTATCAGGTGTTGCGGAGGATCAAGTAGGTATTGGATTTGCTTTTGGATTGCAGGAGGCTTTGGATCAGCTAGGTGCATTTTTAGGCCCGCTAGTCTTTACCGCAGTATTTTATTTTGCAGGTAATAGCAGAATTAGTGAATATCAATTGGGATATAAATTGTTGATTGTACCATTTGTAATTTTAATGATATTTTTATATTTTGCATTTAAAAAAATTACAAGTTCAAAATTATTGTCTAAGGATAAAAATAAAAATTATGAACATGAAAAATTAGAGCCAGTTTTTTGGTACTACACTGTATTTGCTTTTTTTTGCACAATGGGTTTTGTAAATTTCAGTATAATCGGTTACCACTTGAAGGCAAATCAACTTATGTCCGACGGAAATATTACTTTGCTGTATTCATTTGCAATGCTTATAGATGCTGTAGCAGCGATTATAGTTGGAAAGGCGTATGATCGATTAAAAGAAAAGACAAAAAAGAAAACAGGTGGCATTCTTGTGTTGGCTGTCATTCCATTGATGACAATGTTGCTACCTTTACTTACATTGAGCAATTCAACGACATTCATAATCATGGGAATGCTGTTCTTTGGTATCATAATGGGAATGCACGAAACAATCATGCGTTCTGCTATAGCAGACATAACTCCCTATCGCAAGCGTGGAACAGGTTATGGCATATTTAATTCAGCTTACGGCTTGGCATTTCTTGCTGGATCAGCATTGATGGGATTACTTTACGACATGCAATTAATAAAATTGATTATTGCATTTACTTTTATTACGGAAATCATAGCTATTGTGCTATATCTTATGATGAATAACACAATAAAAAGCGACCATCAATATAGTGCTTAGATAATAAATTCTCGCCAGAGTAATTTTTGTTTCCCAGAATAATTTTTACTCCCCAGAGCAATTTTTACTCCCCAGAGCAATTTTTACTCCCCAGAGTAATTTTTGTTTCCCAGAATAATTTTTACTCCCCAGAGCAATTTTTACTCCCCAGAGCAATTTTTGTTTCCCTAGAGCAAATTTTACTCCCCAGAGTAATTTTTGTTTCCCTAGAGCAAATTTTACTCCCCAGAGTAATTTTTATTTCCCAGAATAATTTTTACTCCCCAGAGTAAATTTGCTTCCCCAGAGTAATTTTTACTCCCCAGAGTAATTTTTGTTTCCCTCAGAGTAAATTTTGTTTCCCTAGAGCAAATTTTACTCCCCAGAGTAAATTTGCTTCCCCAGAGTAATTTTTACTCCCCAGAGTAATTTTTGTTTCCCAGAATAATTTTTACTCCCCAGAGTATTTTTTACTCCCCAGAGTAATTTTTACTCTCCAGAGTAATTTTTTTTTCCACGAATAATTTTTACTCC
>JAGOMP010000036.1 GCA_017993505.1 Planctomycetota bacterium | reverse complement strand
CTCTGGGGAGGGAATGTTACTCTGGGGAGGGAAAGTTGCTCTGGGGAGGCAATGTTACTCTGGGGAGGGAATGTTGCTCTGGGGAGGCAAATGTTGCTCTGGGGAGGGAATGTTGCTCTGGGGAGGGAAAGTTGCTCTGGGGCGGGAATGTTACTCTGGGGAAAATTACTCTAGGGCTGAATCTGTCCTAGAGTAATTTTGTTTTCTTGTAGGAATGGATTAGAATTTTAGTTGTTGTGAGAGTTTGTAAATTTTAGTTGTTGTAGAAGTTTGTAGATGACGTTGTACATTTCTTTTGCAGAGGAGAATCGATCTTCTGGGCGTTTTGCCATAGCTTTATCTACAAATTTTATAACAATGGAGGGTAGTGGTGAGTTGGCTCTAGAAGGTAGTTCGTTGAGAGGAAGGGGCGAGTTAGCATACATATAACGCAATAGAGCGATTCGATTGTTGCAAATGATTTCTGAATAAGGTGCTAGTCCTCCTAGCATGTGATAGAGTATGGCACCAAGGGAGTATATATCGACTCTTGGATCTACATCTCTAGAACGTTTCATTTGTTCGGGAGCCATGTATCGTGGTGTGCCAACAAGATGGTTCGTCATGGTTAAGGTGGTTTCATCTAGCATTTTTGCAAGTCCAAAATCAATAATTTTGACGTTATGACCATTGGCTTCTAGCATGATGTTCCCTGGTTTTAAGTCTCTATGGATAATGTTGTGAGCGTGGGCATAAGAGAGTCCTAAGGCAATGTGTCCTGTGATTTTTAATGCGTTTTTAGCAGACATAGCTCCTTTTTTCTTTAGGTACTGGTCTAGGGTTTGACCATCGATGTATTCCATGGCTAGGAAGTATCGATTGTGGTGGATTCCTACATCAAGTACTTTGATGATTCTTGGATGGTTTAATGTACTCATACAGACTTTGGCTTCTCTGTAAAATCGTTCACGTAGTGTAGTATTTTGTTGTGCATTGGGATTTAAGATTTTGATAGCAACAGGAAATCCAGGATGCATGTAATGTTCAGCTTTATAGACTTCACCAATTCCGCCTTGACCGATTTTTTTGATGATTTTGTACTCACCGATTTTTTCTCGTTCTGCTTCCCAATCTTCTAATCCGTCTTGTTTTTCTTTATCTTTTTTTTCTATGAGTTCTACGAGATTGATGTCATCATTGGTACTGTCGTCGCTACTACTGTCTGCCCATTGAAAATGAATGGTAATGCCACCACATGTAATTTTATCGTTGTTGTATAGTCTTCGAATGCGAACTCTTTTGTTGTTTACATATGTGCCATTAGTGCTGTTTTGGTCTACAATGTAGAAATAGTTGTTTTTAGGCTCTATGACACAGTGGCGGGCTGATATTTTTGTGTCTTTGAATGTAAGTGTGCAGTCTGGGTGTCTTCCAATGGATGTAGGGTGGGTTGAATCTATTAGAATTTGACTAATTTGTTGGTTATCTCGGTAAATATTTAATTTCGCTTGCATGGCTGCAATTTCCTATTGTTGAATTGTACATTTTCACATGAAGATACATGGAAGAGTTTATTGTTTTTCGTCTGTTATTTGAAAAATGTATCTTTTAGGGCGATTGTGGTTTTTGTTTTGATTGTAGAAGTAGAGTTGTAGAATGTGTTCTCCATTGGTTAGTGGTTTTTCTATAGATATGGTGACTTGGTTTGTGTTTGTGTCTAATGTGTAGGGGATCGATTGATTGTCGATTTCCACAACGAGGTGACGTGCGGAAATTTTGTTGGTACGCCATTCACCACGTTTTTCTAATCCGTCATAAAGTTGGATGTTTATGATAGGCGTTGTTGTATTTTCTGTTATATTGATGACTTCAAAATCTGGGATTCCAGCATAGAAGTATTGGGCAATGCCTAGAAAGATTCCATATGCTTCTTTTTGTAGAAAGTCGTTGTTTCGAAGGAGAAGTTCTGTTTCTAAGTTGGAAAAGAATGCAAGTTCACAAAGTATGGCAGGCATGTAAGGGGCTGTGTTTCGTAGTACACCAAATCCTATTTGATACATTAAGGAGTCTGATTTTAGACCGCCTGTTTTATCTAGTTCGTTGAGAGGAACTTGTTGTGTAAATTGTTGGAATACGTGGCGTCCTAGGTCTAAGGAACTGGGTGATGTATCTGGTGTTTGGTGATACCAAATGGTGGTAGCTTGGGCAGTATATCGATAAGACCAATTATGATGGATAGATAGGAATATGTCTGCGTTTTGAGAAACTGCGATTTTGGCTCGATCTGCTAAAGAGATGTCTTTATCGCTATTTCTTGTTAGTATGACGTTGGCACCGCATTGTTGAAGAAAATCGCTTAAGTATCTTGCAAGTCGTAGATTGGATTCTGCTTCTCTATTTCCTGTAGCACTACGTTTGTATCCTTGTATGTGACCATCTCCACCATGTCCTGGATCTAAGCAAATGATTTTTCCTTGTATATATTTTGCATAATCTGGGATAGGGTAGATTTGTTCTAGTTTTCCCTTGTTAGAGAAGGGAGCTTTCGGAGTAGGCAATTGAAATGTATCTTTATTTTCATCCCACCATTGTTGCCATTTTTTTTGCAGTTGTTTTTGTATTTCATCATTTTCATTGAAATAGCCAAAATGTTGTTGTGTAATGGAATGCAAAGCGTGTAGTGCAGAACGATATACGTATTTTCCTAATGTCATGTCATGGGAAGCATGAACTCTGTCACCTTGGTCAGAAAGGGTTGTGAGGGTCACTGTATTGTTATCTGATAAAAGGTGGATGAGTGCTGGAATGACTTGCATGTTGGGTATTTGGCTGAGTGCTACCGCTGAATAAGCACGTACATTGGGGTTTTCGCTCTGTAGACCTTGTTGTAATGCAGGAATTGCTTTTTGCCCAAAATAGGGTATATATTCTAAAGCATGTTGACAGACTAAGGGATTGGTAGAAGAAAGGAGTTGAACGTATCGATATGCATCAGCGATAAATTCTTCTTCTGTGGCTGGTCCTATATTTTGTTCTTGTGCTTGTAGTATTAGTAGGAATAGAAAAAATAAGGAAAGCAAGTATTGTTTCATATTTGATCCTTAAAATGGAATTTGGATTTGTAGATCTTGTGCAATTTTTTTCAGGATAGTGTATACTTTGTCAGAAATAGGAATGCCTTGTTGTTTATATTGTAGGGTTAGGTTATGTTCTTTTTCACCATGGATGTAGATATGGTCTTGGTTTTGTGCTTTTTGTGAGTTTTGTAGTCGTTCAATTAAGTCATCTAGTTTTGTTTGGAATGTAGGTAGATCGATGAAGTTTTCAATTTTTAAGGCAATGAATATATGGGAAACGTCAGGTGGTGCATTTTTGACACCATACACTTGATTGGATGTGGCTCCACCAGATAAAACACCAGTGAGAATTTCTACTAACAAGGCAAGTCCATATCCTTTGTGACCACTGAATAGTTCGCCTTCTCCGCCTAAAGGTAATATGCCACCGCCAATTGTCTTAGCCATGTTGCGTAGAATATGTGTTGCATCAGAAGAGGAACAACCAGTTTCATCGACTGCCCAACCTGCTGGCAGGGGTTTTTCTTGACGGCTATATACTTCGAGTTTTCCTCTGGGAACAACAGATGTTGCCATGTCAAGTACAAATGGAATTTTATTTTTTGTGGGTGCAGCCATGCTAATGGGGTTTGTTCCTAGCATCATGTCTTTTCCAAATGTAGGAACTACTAAAGGTGCGGAGTTTGTCATGGAAAGCCCAATCATGTTTTCTTGCAAAATTTGCATAGTGTAGTATCCAGCGATTCCATAGTGGTTACTGTTATGAGCAGTAACAATTCCCACGCCTGTGTTTTTTGCTTTTTGTATAGCAAGTTTTGTGGAGAAATTGCCGATGATTTGTCCTAAACAAGCATTTCCATTGACATTAGCGGTGCTAGGTGTTTCTCGTTCTATGGTAGGTTGATTTTGTGGAAACATGAGACCTGTTTGAATACCATCAACGTATCGTTTGAGTCGAGCGACACCATGAGAATGTATGCCTCGCAGATCAGCTACAATGAGGTTGTCTGCACAGAGTTTTGCATTTTCTGGCGACACTTGTAATGTTTCAAATACCTGTTCTACAAATGTTCGCAGGGTGTTTTCTTGTACAAGGATGTCCATATTGTTTCCTTTTTAAGAGATAGGAAGAACAGAAAGGTTCTTCCTATGCAAGGATAGTTTGTAATTATAAGAATAAACTGCCTAGTTGATAAACAATCGTAGTGATAATGTATCCTATGATAGTGAGACCCCAAAATTGCAACATTGCCCAACCCCAACTACCAGATTCTCGTCTCATGACAGCTACTGTTCCCATACAAGGTGAGGCAATGAGGCAAAAAATTAAAATACAAATACCAACAAGGGGTGTGTATGTATTTTGTAGCTTTTTTTGTAAGCTTGCTCTACCTGTTTCTGTTTCGCCTACAGAGAAAATTACACCTAGTTGTGCAACAAATACTTCTTTTGCTGCAAATGCTCCTATCAAGGCTGTGGCAATTTTTCCATCAAATCCCATAGGGCGGAAAATGGGTTCTATTGTATAGCCGATGCGTCCTACAAGAGAGTATTCTAAAGATTCTTGTGCACGATGATACTCAATAATTTCTTGTGTGATGCCTTGTTCTTGTTGTTGTTCTTGCGTCATGGTTTGTAGTTGTTTGTCAATTTCAAAGGTGTTTTTTTTAGGATATTGGGAAGCAAGCCAAATTACAATAGAAATGAAAAGTATGATGGTGCCTGCTTTTTTTACGTATTCTAGGGTACGTTGCCACATGTGGTGGATGACACCCCAAAGTGTGGGAATTCGATAGGGAGGCAATTCCATTACAAAAGGAGTATCTTCTCCTTTGAGAATAGTACTTCTAATGAGTTTTGCTAAAATTCCTGCTAAAAGAATTCCAAAAATATAAATGCCCCAGAGTATGAGAGATTGCACCCAAGGAGTGGTGAAAAAAGCTGGGATGATAAGAACATAGATTGGGAAACGAGCTCCACAAGACATAAGAGGCAAAACAAGCATAGTAGTTAAGCGATCTCGGCGATTTTCTAATGTACGTGTAGCTAAAATCCCAGGAACAGTACAACCAAATCCTATGAGCATGGGTATAAAGCTTTTTCCATGGAGTCCGATTTTATGCATGATTTTGTCCATGATAAAGGCAGCACGTGCTATGTATCCTGTGTCTTCTAAAAAGGCGATACCTAAAAATAATAAAAGGATGTTGGGTAAAAATACTAGCACGCCACCCACGCCTCCAATGATGGCTTCTGTAAAGAAAGATGTTATAAAGCTTTGTTTATCAAAGTGACTTTGCATATATTCGACTAAAAATTGAAATAGATTTTCTATCCATTTCATTGGTATTTCACCTACACTAAAAACAAGCCAAAATAAGAGATACATCAAAAGAAAAAATATAGGAAAGGCAAATATAGGATGAGTGACTACAGCATCGATTCGTTCGGAAAGACTCACTCGGTCTAAAACAGGTGTTTTGATACACGCTTCTCTTACCACACCTGCAGCAAATCCATAGCGACCTTCTGAAATAATAATGTCTGGTAAATCTCCACAAACAGCTTTTAGATGTTGTGTACTAGATTCTACTGCCATCAACATGTTTTTGGCGGAAGGAATGGGCATAACGTGTCTATAGACTTCGTCATCATGTTCTAAAAGTTTTAAGGCAAGGTAGCGAGGTTCATATGGTAATGCTTTGACTTCTGGTGTGATGTGCTTTTGAATATTTGCAATGCCTTCTTCTACTTCTGCATGGTATGTGATTTTAGCTGGTTTTTGCGGAGAAGCAATAGCGTCTATAATGGTATTTTTGAGTTGTTCAATTCCTTCGGAGCGATGTCCAATAGTTTCCACAATAGGACATTGTAATCGTTGGGAAAAAATAGATAGATCAAAGGCACGACCTTGTTTTTGTAATTCATCTGCCATATTAAACACAACAACCATGTTGTGACCAAGTTCCATGAGTTGCACTGTTAAGTATAAGTTTCGTTCTAAATTAGAAGAATCTAGGATATTAACGACTAAAGCAGGTTTTTTTTCTGCAAGAAATGTACGTGTAATAAGTTCTTCACTAGAATAGGCACTAATGCTGTAAATTCCAGGTAAATCTACAACATGGTATCTTTGTGATTTGTACGTGTAATGTCCTTCAATTTTTTCTACTGTAACGCCTGGGTAATTGCCTACTTTTTGGTTTGCTCCTGTAAGTGCGTTAAAAATAGTGGTTTTCCCAGAATTTGGATTTCCAACTAAGGCAATTAAAATGTCTTTTTTTGTATTCATATATTTTTATTTTTCGTTCCTTTCTAGTTGTTCGCTTTGTTTTTAGATTTTTTTCTTTGTTTTTTAGTTGTTTTGCTTTGTTTTTAGATTTTTATTTTCAATTTTTTTATAACAGAAAAAATTTGATGATTTTTAAAAAATATCGAATAATCTTAATTTTTTCTATTATTCTATTTTTAGCTCTTTTTGTTCTTGTTCTATATATTCTTTGAGTAGAGAATTAGATTCAAGATCTTCGCCAAATTCATCCCATATTTTTTGTATTACATGTTTTGATGTACGAGCTACGTCAGGATGTTCGTCTTTTGTAGCTTGAATGAGCTTTTCGATCATATTTTGACTAGGAAGACCTGGTACTCTTCCTAGAGCAATAACAACTTTGTGACGCACAAACCAATCATTGTCACGAATTTGACCTAATAGTGGCTCTACACCTTCAAAAAGTGCTAAGTTTCCAATAGCTTCTGCTGCTGCACCTCGCACTTCTGGTTCTGGATCTTCTAGGGCTTGGATTACTATATCACTTGTATTATTTTCTAGCAAATGTCCTAAAGCTTCAATGGCAGCTACACGTACATTCAAAGATTCATCGTGTGCAAGACATTTTAAAGGTTCTTGCATTCCTTCGATTTTCATTTTTCCAAAAGTATTGGCAACTTGGGCTCGAACTTCTGCGGCTTCATCGCTTAGACAGGGGATGAGTATGGGAATGATGTTTTTGTCGTTTGTTTTACCTAACGTTTTTATAGCATTTTTACGAACTATCATAGCCTTATTTTTTAGTAAGGCAGCCAATGCTTGGTACGTGTAGTTTGGTTCTTCGTTATGTGTTGTTGAAACTTCTTGGGGTTCGTTTTCAGAACTTAAATGAATGTTTATATGATGAGATGGTTCTGGTACAGAATCTAATTTTGGTTTGATAATTTGGCTACTTTGGATAGTTAAGACGCGTACTTTGTATAGTAGTCGTAAGTAGAGCCGCATCCAATAGATGATTTCACAAACAATGAATAAAATCGCACAGGCAAGTAGAAAATTATAAGGAAGATATATAAAACAGATGCCAAATAAAAAAATAAGAACAAGACCTAAAATAAAAAATCGTTTTTTATGTAGAGCTATGTAGTCTTTTTGAAAGAGAGTGAATCTGATAGGTGCTTCTGTTTCTACCATATTATGGAGTACAGAATGAATAAATAAGGAAAGAATGATGTTACATAGTAAAGCTATTTGAGTAAGAAATAGTATGGCCATGGCAATTTTTTCTAAGGACAATCGTTGAGTTGCTTGAGGCAATATCACTGGAGTAAAAAAGAAAATCATTAGAAATATTGCAACAATGCATAGTAGAAAATATAAGAAAAAATGTTTTTTTTTCATATTTTCGTTGCCATTATCGGCATCTATATGATCTTTTTTGTCTGGTTTTGATGGATCCATGGTTTCTCCTTTTTGTAATTTTTATGACCTGATTGGTATTTTATTTTACCAATATTGGAACAGTATGGAGATATGTGTAAAGTATTATAAAGTGATTTTTATTTCTTGCAAGTTTTTTTCTTTCATTTTTAAATCTTTCTTGACAATTTAAGAAAAATAATGACAATATGAGAAACGTTTTACTTAATTTGTTCTTTAATAACAATAAGAAACAATATTAATATAATATAATAGGTAAAACGATCATATATTTTAATAAGTAGCCATATAATATTGTGAATTCAAAATAAAGGGTGATGATAGATGTCAGGTAAATTAATACTTACAGGTGTGCAAGGTTCTTTACTGGGGCAGAAATTTTCCATTTTAGAAGGTGAATCTGTGATTGTGGGGCGAAGTCGACGTTGTGATATTGTGTTAGATTCTGCAAATACTAATGATTTTAGTATATTACAAACGGATTTGCCTTACCAAACCATTTCTAGACAACATTTAAAAATTACGTTTCATAATGAAATGAAGGTGGAATTGGAAGATTTATCGGCAAATGGAACTTGGGTAGATAATGAACGAATGGAACATTTGTACATCACAGATATTACTACGGAAAAGCATTCTATTTTACTTGGGAATCGAGAAAAATTTATTTTAGAATGGGAAGAAGAGTAGTTTTTCAAAGATTAGGTTAAGGATTACTTAGAATTTTCTTGACAATATTCTGAAAAAACACTAATATTTTAATATCATTTATGGAATAAGATCTAAGAATAAATTTGATTGTAAAAAATCTCACGAAAGTAGAATAATGAAAGCAATACAGACCGATATTCAAAATGTTTTGATTATAGAGCCTTCGATTTTTACAGATGCTCGAGGATATTTTTTTGAATCTTGGAATAAGGCGAAGTATGAGGAAGTAGGAATCACGAATGATTTTGTCCAGGATAATGAATCAAAGTCAAGTTATGGTGTTTTACGTGGTTTACATTTCCAAATACCGCCTTATGCACAAGCAAAATTGGTACGAGTCATTGTAGGAAAAGTGTTGGATGTAGCAGTGGATCTTCGTAGAAATTCACCTACGCTTGGACAACATGTTGCTGTGGAACTTTCTGGTGAAAATAAACGTCAATTGTTTATTCCGCGTGGTTTTGCACATGGTTTTGTTGTATTGTCACAAGAGGTAGTTTTTTCCTATAAATGTGATAATATATATATGCCTACTCATGATAGAGGCATTGTGTACAATGATTCTAAATTACAGATTGATTGGAAAATTCCTACAGATGCGATTCTTTTGTCAGATAAAGATAAAAAACATCCTAGTTTTGCGGAAGTAAAAGCAAAACAATATTTTTAGAAGTAAAAATAGAATAAAAGTAAAATAATATTTTTAGAAGTAAAAGCAAAATAATATTTTTAAAGGGATATACACTGAAAATTTTATTAACAGGTGGTAAAGGAATGTTAGGAAGAACGCTTTGTTCAGCATGGAAGAATGAAGACGTAATTCCTACAGCAAAGCCTAATGTAGATATTATGAATTATGCACAGGTTGCTTCTGTCTTAGAGGGATATAAGCCTGATGTTGTAGTACATTGTGCAGCAATGACGAATGTGGATAATTGTGAATCGCAACAAGATTTGGCATATGCAGTGAATGCATATGGCACTCAAAATGTTGCTCGAGCCTGTCATTATTATGGGATTCGACTCATTGCTATTTCAACAGATTATGTTTTTGATGGTTTATCGAAGACTCCTTATCATGAATTTCATAAGGCAAATGGTGGTAATACTGTTTATGGTAAAAGCAAGTTTGCAGGAGAAGAACAAGTACGTTGTTTTTGTCCTAACCATGTAATTGTTAGAGTTTCTTGGTTATATGGTACTGGTGGGCCTAGTTTTGTCCATTCTATGGTAAAATTAGCCTCGGCACAGAAAGATGTGTTGAAAGTAGTCAATGACCAAATAGGAAACCCCACTAGCACAATGTCTGTGGCTCGAAAATTGCATGAAATCATAGCAAGACCAGAATTAGCTGGTACGTTTCATTTGACATGTGAAGGCGAAGCAACATGGTATGAGTTTGCACAAGAAATTTTTGCAAAGTTACATATTCAACAAAATGTAGTTCCATGTACCACACATGAATTTCCAAGACCAGCACCTCGTCCTAATAATTCAAGATTAGATAAGATGATGCTACGGATTGTGGGATTGTCTCCTATGCCACATTGGAGAGTAGCTCTAGCTGAATTTTTAGAACAAGAATTCCCAAAAAACGACACATAAGGAAAAAAAATGAATCTAGAACAAAAAAAACAATATCTTGTTTATTTATTCATAACAGGAGTTGCTTTTTCCCTTTTATGGCTAGCATGTATGAATTTTTTGTCATTTTTTGATGCAATCGGTATTTTTATTGTTGTTGCCTCAGGTAGTCTAGGTTTATATCATGGACTAATGCAATATATTTTTTATATTTTGGAAGTCTATGTGTCTTATGCGATTACTTTGCAAGTGTATCCTTTGCTATGTAAATATGTTCCTATATTTTTTATCTCTGAGCAACAATGTAAAACTACATATTCAATCCTAGTTTTTCTAGTATTAGTTTGTTTGTTGCTAGGAATCACTCATTATATTGCACGCCAAATTCATGAGTCTTTTTATAGGTTCTATCAATATTTGGGAATATTTCTTAGCGGTGTACAAGGTCTAGTTATTTTGTATTTTTGTGCCGTGCTATTTTTTTATTTTGACGGTGATAAAGTTCTACTTTTTCAAGATGATTTGCGATCTTCTAAGTTATTTTTATTTTTACAGAATATAAAACAAGAGTATAGTATATTTTTTGATATTTTATAATTGATTTGTTTGATATTGTACAAGTCATAGTTTCACTTTGCAAAGGGGGCGTTTCTTCCCATGGTTTTATATGGGTTCGCGCCTAAAATCTTATGAACGAATTATTCATTCACGAAGCCAAACAAGATGGTGTCAGTATTTTTGAACTACAAGGACGTTGTACTCAACAGTCAATCCTTTCTTTAGAAAAAATATTGAGGTCTTTTTTAGAAAGATCCGCCCCAGAATGTATTATATTAGATTGTTCTCAAACAAATTATTGGGAAAAAGAGTGCTTTAAAGTATTACAAAATTTAGCAGTACTCTTTGACGTGCAGAAACGATTCTTTTATTTATGCAGTTTCCCAGGAATATTTGACATAAATCAATTGACTCCTGGTAAATATTTCAATACAAAAAATGAAGCGCTGCAAGCTTTTCAACAAAAAGGGACTTCAAATATGAGCCAACTCTCTTCTGGAAAGCCTAGCCTTACTTTAACCATCATTGCAGGGCCGTGCCTTGGCACTGTTGTTTTAGAAGCTGGGGATAAGGAAATTGTTATTGGTAGGCATAGTAAGTGTGCACTTTCTTTACCCCAAGATATTAAGTCTTCTCGTTTCCATTGTAAGGTTTATGAGACAAATGGGCGTTTTGTCTTAGAAGATTTGCAAAGTAGTAATGGAACGTTTTATGAAGATAATATGATTACAGCACCTACTGAAATTACAGATGGTGCAAGATTCCAAGTAGGTGAAACTACTATTCTTGCAAAAATTGATCGACATGACCAAGACTTGCTTTCACTAGATTCATCAGGAGTAGAAAATACTTGGCCATCACTAGATCCCGCTTTAATGGGTGGAATGGAAACTGTAATTGGTATTCCACTTTCTAGTGTCTTAGAAAGTGATCCTTCCTTTAAGATGACTGATTTTTCTATGTATTCTTCTTTACCAGAAGAGATAGTCCCTGAAGGGAATATTCCTTCAGCACAAGATTGGTCTTTGATTCAACGGGTGATTCCTACCTTAATTAAACGTCGACAAACAACACCTCCCGCGAATATATCTGTGGAAAATTGCGAGATTACAAAATTACTGGGCACGAGCAATGCTTGTTTTTGTTTTGAAGCCGTTTCTTCTAGACAAGAAAAGTTATTTGTGCAATATAGTAAAGAAAGTTTATTACCCATAGAAAATAAAATTACGCATCCTCAATTGCTCCATCCTTTAGTTATTGGTTCTGATGATGAACATTTGTATCGCATTTTTCAACAAGAGGGTGAGGCTCTAACTTTACCCATTCCTGAATTGGATATGGTTCATATTGGAATTGCTTTAATTGATTTATTACAAGCTTTGCATGAATCTGGTACGAGTGGTTTTGATTTATCTCCTCATTATATTTTTAAAAATAAAAATAACATGCCCAGCTTTGCTATGATTCCAGCGATGGTCTATGCTAATCTTTTAAATGAAGCAGCAGATATTTTTTCATTAGGTTGTTTATTATATCAACTGAGTACAGGTGCTTTTTTGCCCTATACGCCTATTGGAATTTTAGATGAAGATCAATTTAAACAAGATGTTCAAAATCTTTCTCCTGATATTTTTTCTTTTTTATTAGAAATTTTTAAAAGAGAAGAACAAAATTTAGAAAAGCTCAGTGAAAAGCTAAAACAAATTTTATGGAAACGACTTGCACCTCATATGGAAAGTCGCGAAGCAGTGACGTTCAGAATCCTTCGCATGGGTGATTCTATTATTTATAATTTGAATGATGAAACCATTAGTCGAGTTTCTGTAAAATCTTCATTGCCTTTACAAATTCAGACGATTGTAAAATCTTTAACAGATGATAATTTTGTAGATGCTGGAAAAGAAATTTATTCTTTACTCTATCCTCGCAAGATGCAACAAATTTTACCAAGACTTCCTATTGATAATATTTTATTGGAGTTAGATGAATCTCTTGTTGATTTTCCATGGGAGTTAGCACATGATGGTAGAGATTTTTTAGCACATAAATTTGCGATTTCACGAAGATTATTTGGAATTAATGTGCCTGAATTTCCTTTGCGTACAGGTATTCCTAAAGTTTTCTTTTTATCAGATGAAAATAGTGAAAGTATTGACCGTTTGGAAGAAAAATTTATGGAGTCTTTTCCTAAGGCTAAAGTGAAAAAATCAACTATTTTAGAAAATCATTTTAATGTGATACAAAATATTTCTCAAAATGATATTTTTCATGTCAGTGACCCTGCTGTATATAATGTAGAAAAGCCAATGAATAGTGGTTGGAAACTCCATGGTGAACATTTATTTCGATTGCGTTTTTTAGAAAATGCTTATAGACGACCCAAACTAATATTTCATCAAGGTACTATGACACCTGAGCAAACTATGGGTAATTTTTTAGCCTTGATTTATTCTATTGGGATTCCTTATTGCATTGGAACTTTATGGGAAGTGACAGAAGAAGATCTTGCTCATATGTTCTATCAAAATTTATTTCAAGGTTTTTCTGTAGAACAAGCTCTTTTTAAAACAAGAATTAGCTTTAAATCCGAACCTTTCTTATCTCTAGCTCCAGTTTTGTATACTGGTACAAGACGTTCTTTAATTGGCTATCCTAAAAGCAGTTCGTGGGAACAAGAGGAAGGACTTGGATTTTAATGGGGAATCGTGCCAAAGGAAATCGTCCCGATACTTGCCCTTTTGCAGCTAAAGGTGGAATGAAACTTTTAGCTGCATTAGAATATTTTCAGATAGATGTGTCTGAAAATGTTGTTGCAGATTTAGGAAGCCACCAAGGAGGATTTGTAGAATGTTTATTGGCAAACCATGTTAAAAAAGTCTACTCTGTGGACACAAGTTATGGCACATTAGCTTGGAAATTGCGACAAGATCCACGAGTAATTGTTCATGAAAGAACAAATGCGATCCATTGGCGTCCTACAGAATTGCTAGATTTTGTGACGATCGATGTTGCTTGGACACCACAAAAATATATAATTCCCAATGCCATCAAAATTATCAAACCAACAGGTTCTATTTTATCTCTTTTAAAAGCACAATATGAGCCTGAAGCCAAAAATAGAGTTTTAACAATCGATGAAGTACAAAAAATTGTAGATCATATTCTTCCATGGTTTCAGACCATGTTTCATAATGTCTCCTATTATTTTTCTCCTTATCTAGGAAGTGGAGGCAATCAAGAAGTTTGGTTTTATCTTCAAAATAAAATATAATAAAGGATTCCTTATGTTTAAATTTTTTATGATATTCTTAATGATGGTGTTGTTCTGCGGTTGTGGTGGAACATATCAGTATCAAGTTGAAACACCTCAAGAAATTACTATTACTAAAAAAATAATGGGTACTGTTTCATTCCAAGTTTCTGCAGAAGAAGTTTATCATCATAAGCTTGGTATCAATCATTATAATCTTCATGTGAAAGACGCTATTGAAAAACAATTTTCTAAAAGTTTGGCAGAATCTTTTGAAGGTGGTTTAGTCAAAGAAAAAGGTGATATTCATTTAATGATTACGGCACTTTCTACTTCTACTTTCCCTTTGAAAGACATTATCAATGACATTCGATTATTTTTCCGTGTAGAAGTGTTTAATGAAAATATGCAGTTACAAAAAACAGTTACCATTTATGGATTTGGAACAGATCCAGATGGAAATATTGCTTTAGCAAAAGCTGTTGCTAATATGTATTATCAATTGTTGCCAACTTTAGAAGAACTTTTCATTCGATAACTATTTGAATAGGACTGAACTTCATGTATCCAGAACCAGTGATTTTATTGATTACTATTTTTGCAGGACTTTTTGGAGCAGTTGTCGGGAGTTTTTTAAACGTTTGTATCCATAGATTGCCTAAAAATATATCTATTATTTATCCCAACTCACACTGTATTGAATGTGGGAAAATGTTAGCTTGGTATGACAATATCCCTATTGTATCTTGGATTTGTTTAGGAGGAGCATGTCGTTATTGTCGCATTCGAATTTCTAGTCGCTATATTTTTATTGAAGCGTTGACAGGAGCTCTATTTATACTCTATACAAGATTGATTGTGTTGACACCTTTACCTTGCTTTGCTACATACAGCTTAGGCGAACGTTGGATGATTTTAGCAATTGCTATTTATCTTATCTGCGTTATGATTATCATCACATTCATTGATTTTGCATATCGCATCATTCCCGATTCTATTACATATTCTGGGATTATACTCGCTCCTTTTGTTTCTATGTTTTTTCCTTACTTCCATACAGGATTGTATTTTACAAATACATATTTATCGTATTTTTGTGCCTCTCTTTTTGGTATATTAGTAGGAGGAGGCTCTTTATATCTCGTAGGAGTGATAGGAAAATTTTTATTTAAAAAAGAAGCTATGGGATTGGGAGATGTCAAACTCATGGCTTTAGTAGGTGGTTGGATAGGTTGGGAAGCAGCTTTATTAATTTTCCTTCTTGCCTGTTTATTAGGAACTGTGATTGGAATCATCAACCTGATTGTTACAAAAGATCATTATATTCCTTTTGGACCTTATTTAGCATTGGGAACTCTTATCACACTTTTATATAAACAGGAAATTATCCACATTCTGTTGTATAAATGGCCAGAATTTATTTCTCAATGTATGGGAATGCCATCTCCTATTTAAAAGCTTGTTTTTATAGCATAAATTTCAAAAGATAATACAGAAAGGCAAAAGGTAATGAGTTTATTTCGCAAAATCTTTAGCAAAAACAATAGCAATGTGTTACGAAAAAAAAGTGAAGATAGCTATTGGTCAAGATTACCTGTTCCTAGACCCGTTGCTAGTACGCAACGTCAGATTCCCTTAGGAAATTATTTTTTAGAAAAAAATTTGGGAAGCTTACAACAAGCAAGACCACCTCGAAAAGCACAAGTATGGCAAGCTACAACACAATCTGGTGAACCTTGTTTCCTAGGATTGATTGAATTAGGTGCAGAAAATAGATCATGGTTAGAACAAAGATTGGGAAATGTGCAAGTAAAAAAGTGGTCTACGATTCGAACAAAAGGCGTGCTTAGAAAATGGGGTCATAAGGTAGATGTTCTTTCTTTTGAAGCTGTCCTTGCAGATAGATATTTACTGAAAAAATGCGTTGTTGCTGATGCTATGCAAGAAACGTACGAAGCGTATGATATACAGAACAATACCATGGTTTATTGTACTGTGTATTTGCCTAATTCTATTTCTCTACCATCCAATTTTTCCATACGACCGAGCATTCAATCTGTGGATGTAAATACATATCCTATACAAATATTAGAACTTTTAAACGAAGGAATGGCACAACCTATAGGTATGTTTGCTAGTTATCGTTTTAAAGTGCCAGGATTGTATTATGCTATTGTACGCTATGTTCCTGCTATCAGTTTTAGCCATTTTGCTAAAACGTGGCGAGGTAATGTTACTACAGATTATTTGGGACGCATACTATCTGAAATAGGCACTTGTTTTCATACGTTGGCACAACAAAACAGTTTTCATGGGAATATTCGTCCGCAAACTATATGGATTGGAATAGAAGGAGAAAATAAAGGCAGAGTTTTTTTAAATGGATATAGCATCCAAACTTCTGAAGATGAATATAGCAGTGCTTCGCTAATATTACAAAATTCTGCTACGCAAGGGTATCCATTTTATTTGGCTCCTGAACAACTTTCTCATCAAAATGTAAATATTTGTGCAGATTATTTTGCTTTAGGTATTATTTTATATGAACTCATTTCGGCAAGGCGATTATTTCGAAATACAAATCAAAGAGAAATGCTTCAACGTATTGAACAATGGAAATTACCTAAAAATTTAAAATTACCAAAACAATTTATATGGACAGAACCTTTTTTAAAGACTATGTTGCATCCTAATCCAATGCATAGAGAGATTCAATGGGATTTGTTTTTAGAAGAGTTTAAAAAACGTAGTCAAGAAAAGTGCTTAGAAGACGCTGATATAAAATTTGTGGATCTAGAAGAAAAAGAAGAAGTAGAAAAAGAGGAAGTAGAAAAAGAAATCCTTTGGGAAGAAATGGACTCTATGGAAGGTTTTCATGAAGGCGAGTGGGAAGAAATGACTTCGCCAAATGTACCTAAAGAAAAAGTTAGTATCTTTCAAACTCTTGTATCGTCTTTTATTGGAAAACCAAAAAATATGATTCCAGAGAAAGAAAGAGCTACTGACAAAAAATTTGAAGAAGATTGGGTTATTTTAGAAAATGAATACCAAGATATAGAAGAAATAGAAGATGAAGACGTATATACTGCTCCTAAACAAATCATACAAAAAGAAGAAAGTACACTAAATCAAGAGGAATTACAACAAGAACTTGCACAATTATTTGAACAAGAAGAACTCCCAAAAAGTAGAGAAAGTTTTCCTAAAACAATAGCTAAAGTTGGCAAGATAAAGGATTCGCAAACAAAATTTATTGACGGAAATGATGAACATAAAAAAGAACCCACTATACAAGAAAAAATTCAACATTTAATGGAAGTCAATTTTGGTAGTACACGTCCTGCTATTTCCATGGTACAAGATGAACAACAAAACATTCTAGAAGAAAGTGCAGAAGATAAAGAAAAAATAACAAAAACGCCTTCATTAAAACAAATAAGTACCCAGAAATTAAATGAAAAATTTGGTAAAGAAAATATAGAGGTTGCATCTGAAAAACGAAAAGAAAAAATAGTAGCTGATACTATTCCAAATAAAACAATAGAAAAAGCACAGCCAAAAATTCATGAAATAGATGAAAAAATACAGACAAAAATCTATGCAATGGATGAAAAAATACAGCCAAAAATCTATGAAATAGATAAAAAAATACAGACAAAAATTCATGAAATAGATGAAATGGATGAGATGGAAGCATGGGAAGAGTGGGAAGAATTAGAAGAGTTGCCAGAGTTAAAAGAAGTGAAAGACGTGAAAGACGTAAGGCCTATTCCCAAAGAAACTTCTATTAAAGCAGAAATAGTCAATACAATATCAAAAGAAGAAATCATTCAAAAAGTTGATGAAAAAGTAACGATAGAAGAAGTTCAAGATTTTGATTTTGAAGAATTGGAAAAATTTAAACGTTCAGAAACAGCTTTTTTAGAACAACAAAAACGAGAAAAGAAAAAACCAGAAATTAATTTCGATGAATCTATGCATGAAGGGAAAATGCCTGTAGGTTTTGAATCTGAAGGCGAGTTTGAATGGGAAAAAGAATTTGAATCTGTTAAAAAAAGTTTAGACCAATGGGACGATAGTGATGAAGAAGAAATCATATAGTACACAATGTCACAAATGGACAACAATGATTTTTTTGTTTTTGCTTTGTTCATGCTTAATAAATTGTCAAGGCATTGGTCCTGTTTCTAAGGGAGATGCTGCTGAAGAACTCATCCATTTAGTACCTGGTGATCGATTCCAATTAGACAATGGAAAAATTGTCAGTGTAGATCGACATGGAAAACTCCAAGGCATAGACAATTTAAACATGGTAGTTGCCAATAAAAAATTGCGAGACGTTGCGTATGCAATTTCTACAGTAGAATATTTTGAATCGTATAAAATCGTCCGTTTGGGAAAACGATTTATTGATGTAGGTGGTGCAGTCAAAGTTCCAGGGCGTCATACATATCCTTTAGAAGAAGATTGGACTATGATGAATTTACTTCTTACATTAGAAGGAATCTATAGTGCTACAGATTCAAGAGAATATCTTCTTGTTCGAAAGTATTGGGAATATCCTAACACATTTCTTTTTATTCGAGGAGAAGCAGTTCCAGCATTAGGTGGAATTGGGGGAGATGATCTTTTCCTTTGTCCAGGAGATAAAGTTTTATTCCCTGGAAATGAAAACCTTATCTATATTTTTGGTGCAGTTCAAAAAACAATTTGTTTTACATATAATGTCGATGATGTTCCTAATCTTGAAAGTGCGATCCAAGCTGCTGATGGATTTACAGAAGACGCAGATCTTAATGATATTCAAGTATTTCGTGTCCTACGAGGAGACTATCGAACTATCTTTCAACTAACATATGAGCATGAAAAACAATTTACCTTGCAAGGTTGGGATATTATATACGTTCCTTTTCAAGATGTGACGAAAAATCCCCGTATTATGGAAAAAAATACTGTAGAAATTTTGCCACCATAATGATGCAAAAAGCGAGTTTTTCAAAAAAACTCGCTTTTTTTTTGTTATCAAGATGATACATCTCCTTTTTTATATGGACAAGATTATATATATCTTTGTAAGATTATAAACCACCTTCTCTATATGGTAAAGATGATTTATGAATAATATATGTTTCTTGTTTTAAAATTTTTAAATCGGAAATTCTTTCTATTCTCATCATGACTTCATATTTTGTAGGAAAAGGTCGAACAGTAGAACATAGTGCATATTCTGCATCTTCCATTTCGCCTAATTTGTCTAAATTTTTTAAAACAGACCCTTGTTGAATCATACGTTCTTGCATAATTCCACTTAGATTTTCTCTGTCTACAAGTCGCACTTTTGATTTCCCTAATTCTCGAACGATAATCGGACGTATATATGCCCCCATTCTTGGTTCAACATTTGTTCTTTCTGTTAAAAAAGGCATAACTACTAGTTTATGGTCTCCCACAGTGGCAATTACTGTTTGTAGCATAGGTTCTAATTCTTGCATTAATAAAGTGTCTCTATCGATCTCTTGTTGTTGTGGAACGCTTGCACAACTAGACAATAAAATATAAACACATATCAGTAATAAACGCATTTTTTTCTCCTAAGGTGTTATTTTGGCTGTTAAATTCAATACATAATCTTTAGAAAATAAAAGTTTTTCACTGCCAATTTCAAAGAAAGAACAATTCATTCGATGTTCATGAGAAGATAATCCATGTTCTTTTGTATAACTTACATTTACTTTTAAAACATAATCTAAAGGATTTGCTAAGTCACTTCGCAATGAAGAGGGTAGATTTTGAATCACATCAGATTTGGCATAGATTAACGTTTGAAATTGCCCCCAATATGCATGAAGGCTTGTCCAACCTAATTTTGTTCCAAGATTAAATTCTTTAGATAATAAAGAACTATCTTGTTTCACAGAATCTAAAGGAAGAAAAAATATTTTATCTGGTGATCCTTGAAATTTCATATTGACTTCTTGTGCTGCCCATTCTAATTCTTGTTGGATTGTTTTTTTAAAATTTTCTCTATATCGATGGTGCACTGCATTTTGAGGAATAAATAATGCGAAATTTGATTGTGCACGTAAAAATTGTTGTGATAAAAAATCTGCGAAAATTTCTTTTGTTTGTTCCTGTAATGAAAAAGAAGAAGAATTATTAAAGGAGGAACAACTTATAAGACAACATAACAAAATATATTTCCATATTTTCATACTATACTCCTACCAAGATTGAACAAGCCTTCGCCATTCAATAAATTCATTCCCTACACCTTTTGTTTGGCAAAAAAGATGAAAATTCTTTTCAGCAGATGCCATCATTCTTTCTTTCGCCTCAGTATTATCATAATATATTGCTAACTTTTTCATTTGCATTTGAAATTCATAGAAAAAACTATCTAAATTTTGAGAATACTTCATAAAAGCACGATTCCAAAATTCTTGTTCAATCATCACTTCATCTGGTTGAATATAAAAGATGCCATTAAAATCATCTTGTTGGACTTGTCGTTTCACCTTGCTTTCTACATGCAATTGATTTTTTGAAAATGTTGGTCCATCATGTTCTGTTGAGGCACAACCTGTAAAAAAACATATACAGCAAAAAAAACATACAAATTTTTTCATGAACTACTCCTTAATAAAAGTACATAGAAATATTCTATAAAATAATAAATGAAACAGGGAATTCATACAAATTTTTTCATATATTATAAAATAATAAATAAAACAGGGAATTCATACAAATTTTTTCATATATTATAAAATAATAAATGAAACAGGGAATTCATACAAATTTTTTCATATATTATAAAATAATAAATAAAACAGGGAATTCATACAAATTTTTTCATATATTATAAAATAATAAATGAAACAGGGAATTCATACAAATTTTTTCATATATTATTTTAAATAAAAAAAATATATATATTCTATAAAATAATAAATAAAAAAAAATGTCAATGAAATTTATTCAATGAAATTTTATTGACATTTTTTTTATTTACAGTATTTTGATAATCGCACAATATATTTATGATAACACTCATAGGAGAACAAAATATTGGAAAAATATGATATTGTTGTTATTGGTGGTGGTCATGCTGGAGTAGAAGCATCTATTGCAGCTGCTAAAATGGGATGCCATGTGGCTTTAGTGACTATGGATATTCAAAGCATTGCTAGAATGTCTTGCAATCCTTCGATTGGTGGTACTGCGAAAGGACACTTAGTTCATGAAATTGACGCTTTAGGCGGTGTTATGGGACAATTGGCAGATCAAACTGGCATACAATTTCGCATCTTAAATCGTTCTAAAGGACCAGCAGTCTGGTCTTCTCGTTGTCAATCAGACCAAGATTTATATTCACAAGTAGCAAAAAAACTAGTACAAACACAAAAAAATTTAATGCTGATTCAAGGCAATGTGACAAAAATATTGGCAAAAAATCACATTGTATATGGTGTAGAATTAGATTCTTCGCAAGAAATACAAACTAAAGCCATTATTATTACTACAGGTACGTTTCTCCATGGAAAAATGTTTATGGGAAACAAAACATGGCAAGGAGGACGCATAGACGAACCAGCATCTTTAGGATTGTCTGATTCCTTACAAGAACTAGGCATACAAATAGGACGATTAAAAACAGGTACACCACCTAGAATTACGGCCGAATCAATTCATTTTGAAAATACACAACCACAATGTGGAGATAAAGATTTTACCCCCTTTTCTATCCATACAGATATAAGCACATTTCCACAACTTCCACAAATTCAATGCTATTTAACATATACAAACACAACAACCCATGAAATATTACGAAAAGGATTTGATGAATCGCCCTTATTTAATGGTACAATCCAAGGATTAGGACCTAGGTACTGTCCATCAATCGAAACTAAACTCGTTCGTTTTGCAGATAAAGATCGACATCAAATATTTCTAGAACCAGAAGGATTGAATACAAATTTAGTGTATGTCAATGGATTTTCTACTTCATTACCTGAATACATTCAACAAGACGCCATTCATAGTATTGTGGGATTAGAAGATGCCCAAATTGTACGCCCTGGATATGCTATTGAATACGACTTCTTCCCAGCACATCAATTAGATTTAACATTAGAATCAAAAAAAATTAAAGGACTCTATTTTGCAGGTCAAGTCAATGGAACGTCTGGATACGAAGAAGCCGCAGCACAAGGACTCCTTGCAGGAATCAATGCAGCAACTAAAATTCAGCAAAAGCAAGAAATTATTTTACGACGAGACCAAGCTTATATAGGTATCCTTATTGACGATATTATCAATACAATCACATTAGAACCGTATAGAATGTTTACATCACGTGCTGAATATCGACTCCTTTTACGTCAAGATAACGCCCACTTACGATTAAGTCCCATTGCTTATAATATTGGACTCCTAGATAAAGAAACATACGAGAAAATTCAATATCAAGAACAACAAATACAACAACATAAACAAACACTTCCTAAAATTCGCATAGGCGGAGCAAAACTCAATGAATACTTAGAACAACAAAATACAACACCTATTGAAAGCAACGAATCGATTGAAATTCTCACAAAACGCCCACAAATCAGTTTAGCACCTTTATTGCAATTCATTGATCCGGCTGTATATCCTACGCTAGACACTCTTTTACAAACTCCAAAAGCCATAGAACAAATTGAAATTGAATGGAAATACCAAGGATACATTCAAAGACAAAAAGATATGATTCAAAAATTTTTACGTCTAGAAGAATATAGAATCCCAGCATCTTTAAATTACGAAAAAATTCATGGTCTTTCTCAGGAAGGATTTGAAAAACTTGTTCAAGTAAAACCACGTACTCTTGGTCAAGCCTCACGAATTTCTGGCGTAACTCCAGCTGACATCACTGTATTGATGATCTATTTAAAATAAATTTGCATATTTATAAATGAATCATAAATTATTGATTTAAAATAAAATAATATCTTTTATAAATAAATCATGAATAATTTATTTATCATGAATGATCTATTTATCATGAATGATCTATTTAAAATAAATTTGCATATTTCATCAATAAATCATGAATGGTCAATATAAAATAATATTTTTATAAATAAATCAATTTGAAAAAAATATAGAAAGGTATATATGGCTTTTATTTTGTTCACAGTTTTATGTATTTTTTGTATGATGTATTATTTCATTTCCTTATTGTGTGCATTTTACTTTGTCTACAAACGAAAGAAAGAACTCAAAGAGTTTAATCATTGGAAAAAAGTAGCATCTAATCCTACTTCCAAAGATCATTCTCCTTCCCAGCGTCCTTTTGTTACAATATTAAAGCCGATTTGCGGATCTGATGAATATACAAAAGAAAATTTAGAATCTTTTTTACAACAATCATATCAAAATTTTCAAATGATTGTTGGCATGGCATCTGAACAAGATTCAGCGTTGCCCATTGTACAAAACTTGCAAAAACAATATCCACAATTAAAAATAGTACAAGGCGAACATCCCATAGGTGCAAATAAAAAAGTGCGAAATTTACTCAATATTCAAAAATACATTGACCCTACTTCTGCAATTTGGATCATTGCAGATGCAGATTTAAAAGTAGATGCAAATTATATAGAACGAATAGTACATAATTTTTCTTCTCCTCAAATAGGATGTGTCACTTGCTTGTACACAGTAAAGAAAACGCCCAATTGGGGAAGTTTACCAGAATCATTATATATTGAACAAACATTTGCACCAGGTGTTTTATTATCCTCATCATTTGCACCATTGAATTATGCATTGGGTGCTACTATTGCTGTGGACAAACAAATATTTTTAGAAACTGGTGGATTTGAAAAGTTGCTAGATTATTTAGCAGATGATAATATTATTGGAAAACGAATTGCAGAAGCTAAGAAAAAAGTAAAATTGAGTACATATATTGTGGAAGATGTCCTATCGTATCAAAGTATTACCAATACATTTAAACATCTACTTCGTTGGAATCGAACGATTCGGATTTGTCAATCTATAGGTTATTTTTTTTCTATGATCACATATATGACTCCTTGGCTTTTATTATATATTGTGACTGCATTATATTTTCAAAAAAATCCTTGGTTTCTTGTAACTATAGCCTTAACACTTCGAATCCTACAACCCATGGCAGTTGCCTTTGCTTTACAAAATAAATATACATTCATTCGAGCTTTTTTAGCTCCTTTATGGGATTTTATTTCCTTTTGTTTATGGTTTGTAAGTTTTCAAGGAAATACAATTACATGGCGCGATACAACATACCACTTACATAAAGATGGAACAATGCATATTAAAAATAAAGAAAAATAGTATGATACATTGAAAAAAAATAGGAAAATATGAAACAATTAATAGTAACAGCAGATGACTTTGAGAAAATAGCTTCGATCCAATTATTCTATACCACGCATTAAAAAAATAGAGGAAATATGAAACAACTAATAGTAACAGCAGATGACTTTGGAAAAACAGCTTCGATCAATGAAGCCATTATTTCAGCATATACTCATGGAATTTTAACAAATACAAGTTTTATGATGAATAGTCCTATTTTAGAAGATACAGTGCGATTGGCAAAAGAAAATCCTAATTTACAAGTAGGAATGCATGTAACATTGAGTGAAGGGAAAGCATTGGCAGCCACTACAAAAGCAAAATGTCTTGTACGATCTGACCATACTTTTAAAACAGATCTAGCAAAAGCTGGATTTGCCATTCATTTTTCTACGAAATTACAAGAACAAATACGACAAGAAATCATTGCACAATTCAATGCATTTCAAAATACAGGATTAAAATTAAAACATGTAGATTGCCACCACCATTTTCAAATCCATCCAGAAATTTTTAGTATTTTGTTAGAAGAATCAGAAAAACGAGGAATCAGAACTATTCGTATTCCAAATGATCCATGGCATATTACTGGTTCACTTTCTCCGAATCATAAAATTCGAAATTTTTTTTATCGATACGTATTTTCTACACTTGCAAAATCAGCAAAAGCAAAAACAAATAAAACAACATTAAAATATGCTGATGGCACTCTAGGATTATACCAAACAGGAGAAATCCATGAAACTTGGCTTCTACAACTCCTTGATAAAATTCCAGATGGAATTTTTGAATTATACACCCATCCAGACAAAGATAATCAAGAATACAAAGCACTTATTTCTCCTAAAGTGCGTGAAAAAATAAATGAACTATATATCCATTTAATTCCATATTCAAAGATATAAAACTTTTCCTAGGCATATTCTCTCTCTAAAGCAAATTTACTCCCACCGAGTAAGTTTGCTTCCCTCCCCCGAGCAATATTGCACCTCTGCTTCCCCCGAGCAACTTGCCACCCCCGAGCAGACTGCTTGCCCAGACCCTTCCCCGAGCAAATTTGCATGCATTTTTTTCCCCCGAGCAATATTGCTACCTCCAGAGCAACATTTGCCTCCCAGAGCAAGTTTTTCAAGGTAGAAAAAATAAAAAAATGAAAATTTTTTTGAAAAATGCAGAAAATTTTCTATGATACATAACAAATGATTTTTTTTAGAAAGAATATATGTATGATACAAGATATTATTATCACAGATAAAGAAAATGTAAAGAAGTGTTCGATTCATCCACTAATTTATCGAGAAGATTTGAAATTTATTCATTCTAGGAGATTGGATAGTTTAGAGCCTTGGGAAAATGTGCTTTTTTTACACACTGAGGGCGAGCCTTTGTCAGAAAAAGATGCAAATAGACCACTTTTATTGTTAGATGCGTCTTGGAAAAGAGCATATAAAGTGGCTAACCATCCTATTTTTTCTAATTTAGAAAAGCGTTCTTTACCAGGATGGTTTACAAGTTATCCTAGAGTGAGTAAGTTGTATGAAATGCCACATGGTGGGCTTGCTAGTGTGGAAGCACTTTTTGTAGCACGCCTTATTCAAGGACGTGCTGAAATAGATTTGCTAAAACATTATTATTGGAAAGAACAGTTTCTAGAAATAAATAAAGAAAATATTCAAAGATATTCTTGAGATTTTTTTGTCTTTTTAAGTTTTTTTAAAAAATATCTAAATGAAACAATTCTTATAGAAACTTTTTAAAAGGCATCTAAATAAAATAATTCTTTTGAAACTTTTTTGAACCCTTTCAAAGGGTTCAAAAAGGGTTGTTGATTTTTTATGTAGATTTCTTATAATATTTTTATGTAAAAAAAATGGTTTATTCTTTCAAAGAGAGGTTTATATGGATGATATTCGTGATCAGTTGATTTATTTGTTGGAAACAGAAGAATTTCAAGCATATTATAAAAAACATTTGTTGCCTTTAGTACAAGTTTCTTCTTCTCGACGTGAGCAAAATGATTATGGATTTGATTTTTTAGAAACTCATTTAGAAAAATTAAAAATTCCAGAATGTCATATTTCAATTTTAGGTGTGCAAGGAGCTGGCAAGTCTTCTTTGTTGAATGCATTGATTTTTGCAGATGAAGTGTTACCTGTAGAAGTGGAAGAAACAACTTGTATTCCTACTATGATTCGTAGAATTTATCCTGGTGAGTCAGAAGGTCTAGAGATTCATTATGCAAATGGTGATAAACAAGCAGCACCTTTAAAAAAAGAATTTTTAGAAAAAGTAGTAGATAATAAGTATAATCCTGGGAATGTAATGGATGTAAAGTACGTGATTTGTCGTGTAAATCGTGATTTTTTAAAAGAGGGCTTTGTTTTTGTAGATTTACCAGGTGTGGGTAGTTTAACTGCGAAAAATGAAGAAACAACTATGCATTTTTTGCAAAATACACATATGGGAATTTTTTTATTACGCACTGTTCCGCCCATCACAGAATCTGAAGCAGGTTTTATTCATTTAGCATGGCCAAGGTTGCAAGAAAGTTTATTTGTGCAGAATTTATGGGCAAGAGAAACAGCTTCAGAAGTAGAATCTGGAAAAGAACATAATATTTATGTTTTAAAACATATTGCCAATGAACGTGGAACTGGTTTTCCTACAAGTATTTTGCCTGTAAATGTGGCAATGGCTTGTCAAGCGTCTTATACAAATAATAAACAAGGCATGGCTGAAAGTGGTTTAGATGCTTTGATAAAACAATTGCGACAACATGCAAAAAAAACGTCTTGGCATAAAATGGCACGAAAAACAGCTATAATTTTTGCAAGTTTAGTGCATAAATCTCAACTTCCTTTACGAGAGCGTCTAAGATTGATTAATGCAGATAAAGATGCATTAAAAGCAAAATGGGAAGAATGCAACGAACAAAGAAAAAGCAAACAAGAAGGGTTGCAAGAAAAATTGAATAAATTGTGTGATGATTTTTTTCACTCTATGGATGATTTAAAACTAGAAGACATTGCAGAATTATTGGACGAAGGTGCTAATCGTGTTTTGGAAAGAATGGATAAAATGCCTTTAGAAGATATGCGTGAAGACGACTTTCGACAAGAAGTTCGGACAGCTTTTGGAGAGGAATTTTCATTTGTTTATCAGAAGATTCGTGCAAAAATGGCAGAATGTGCAGAAGAATATGTTCAAAATTTAGGTGAAATTTTAAAAGATGTTTCACGGTCGGGTGCATTATCAGAATCTTTAGAAGATAAATCAAGGTCAAAATCAGCCAGTGGTTGGAGTGTAGTTTTATCTGGAAGCATTGCACCTTTAGTTGTGGGCGGACCAGTAGGTTGGGGAATTTTAGGCGGAGCTATGGTTGTGGGAGGCTTAGTCCGTTGGATTTCAGGAGCAAGTGCTCATAATCGCATATTGCGTGGCGTAAAAAAAGTTATCAATGATGGCAAATTGCAAGTGCGAAGGCACATTTTAGATGAAATTGATGAATTTACAGAAAAAGTAGCTGCATCACTGCGAGAAAGCATTGAACAGGAATTAGAAACATTTTCATTGGAAATGGATAGAGTTGAACAAGATTTAGCAAGTCATAAAGACGATCATAAAGATGTTCTTGCAGAATTAGAACAAGATATTGAAATGTCTAATCATATTATGGAAGCGTTAAACCATCTAAAAAATATGTAATTTCTTATAAAATATAAATAATATATAGATAACATATTAAAAATATTGAAATTGATGCGTATTAATTATGAGATAAATACAATTGAATGCAAACTTACTTTGGGGAGAAATCTGCTCTGGGGAAGTAAATCTGCTCTGGGGAAGTAAATCTGCTCTGGGGAGGCAAATGTTGCTCTGGGGAGGCAAATGTTGCTCTGGGGAGAAATCTGCTCTGGGGAGGCAAATGTTGGTCTGGGGAGGCAAATGTTGCTCGGGGGAGACAATTTGTGCTGGGGAGGCAAATCTTGCTCTTGGGAAGAAATGATGCTCGTGGG
>JAGOMP010000037.1 GCA_017993505.1 Planctomycetota bacterium | reverse complement strand
AATGCAGTCAGATTTAGTAATAAATCAGATTGTAACCAGCAAGGTTGAAACAGAAATACAACAGAAATCTTATTTATAGATTTTTATAGCTATTTATAGGATTTTATAGGTTTGTAGGAACGGAAAGGGATATGCTTCTACATAAAAAAGAGAAAAAAAAATTGATTGAAGAATTGCCATTTCCTTTAGCAAATCTTTATCAAGATACTATGTATACGTATGCTTGTTTTTTTAAAAAAGATGATACTGAAAAAGAAGTGCAAAATCCTTTGTGGAACGTCTTAAAAACAGCACAGTTTTTAATGAAATTTGTTGCATTTATTTCCTTGGAACATTATAGTAATTTACGAAATGAAGTCTGTGATTTTGATTTAAATCGTGAATTATTAGATAATTTGCAAGCATATTCTCCAGATTGGTTTTCTCTTGCAAAAAAAATTAATGATGTATTATCAGAAGCAAATATTTCTAATAATACTTTACCAGAATTAAAAAGATTATTAGAATATAATATTAATTTCAAAGGCAATGTTCCCCCTAATTTCCCAGAAAAAATTAATAAATATAAATATTATCAGTGGTTTGAAGTGATGATGTTCTTTCAAAATCTGAAAGAATATCTACTCAATGGGTTATATCGTTTTCAACTTCCCTCCCAAGAAGTCATAGAGTTTTACATTCATCTTTTAGAAGTTGTGTTATTACATTGCGATGTTATTAAAGCAGATGTATACATATTAGTAGGAAAAGATGAACGAAAAAGTCGTGGCTTTTTATGCAAAAGTACTAGAATTAAATCTATTGGCATTCGTGGAGCTTTCGATATCCCTTGGAATGATTTACAAGATAAGCCATTCATATGGCCTGATGGACAAAAAAATTATCTATTCCTCTATCCTTTAGTCATTTCTTGGCTTGTTCGTCAAAAAGGCTATACTGCTTTTTCCGACCTTCTATTCTACAGTCATCGCACACAAGACAAAATTTATTACTATAGTTATCGAAACAATACTATTTTACCACATGATGTTTGTGATGAAACAGTCTTAGCACAATGGCAAACATGGTTTCGATGGTTAGAAAAACATACTAGCCGTAGAAAAAAACAAGAAAGTTTGAACTCCAAATCAAAAATTGTCCAAGAAACCACATTTGTCCTCGAATCACAACATAAAATTTTTCATGATCTAGTAGAAAAATTACAATATAACATAGCTGGCTACTATTATTTTCGTACAAATGCCAATCGAATCAAAGAACATGTTGTGAATTATCTTTTATCAGAATTTTCTACAAAATATAAAGACGATTATATTATTCTATACCATGCATTTGGGAAACAAGAAGATTGGTGCGATCCATTATTAATCATCAAAAATATGTTTTTAAGCATTCGAAAAAATATTTATGATGATTCTATAGAAAATGTTTCTTCCTTCTCCTCATCCTTTCCAAACAATCTAGATAGTTTACAAATTTATTGCCAACAAATTTTAGACAATTGTAGCAAAGAAATACTACAACCCAATCAAAAGAAGATGGTAATTTTTTTAGATGGGATTGACTATTTAGCCTTATCTTCCGAACGATTAAAAACATTTATTTCTGTATTTCCTAAAAATTTACCTGCCAATATTTTTGTACTGTTAAGTTGGCAAATGCAAGAAGATAAATCTATTTTAAGTGAAGGATATATTTTAGATGGAATTCCACTCTATCCTTTTAAAGAATATCCTATAGAATGTCGAGAATTGCAAGGCTCACCATTAACATGCTTTTCACAACAAGAAATGCTAAAATGGCTAATGCATGATTTCCCCATGATTCCTACCTATAGAAAAAATGAATTGTGCAAAATTTTATGGAATAAATCTAAGGGAGGAGATTTACGATATTTTTCTTTATGGCGTGAAGCAATATACCAAGGACGTTTACAATGGGATTGTTGGGATTTATGGCCTGAGGGACATCTTGAATTTTATAACTCCATTATAGAAAATTTACCTGCTCATGAAAATTATGTAGCCTATAATTTTTTACTTTTATTATGCATTGTGCAACATGAATGTACAGATGAATTTGTAGGGCAAGTTTTCCAAATTCCATACTACATCATAGCACCTATTCGTTGGCAATTAAATTTAGTATTAGAATACACAAAGGGAGGATATTCCTTAATTTCATGGATGTCACAATATTTAGAAAAAATCATCCCTATTAAAGAACAACAAGAAATGCACCAAATCTTGGCTAAATTTTACCAACAACAAGATCGAAGTGGCGGAGATATGCGGCAAAAAGCATTATACTACCTTCCTAAACATCTCTGTGAAGGGAAAAAATTTCAAGAAGCATATACTCTATTAGTCGAGAGTTCTTTTCCTACAGAAAAATTACGCTACTTTAAAAGCTATCAGCCATATTTGTACGACATTTATCAAATTTTGTATTCATACTATAAAAGCAAGCAATACGAAGATTTTTTGCCAATGATGTATCGCTACCATTTGATTTTGCAAGAAGCAACATGTGACATACAAAAGGCATTTCAAGCCTCAGCCAATGGAAAATATGAATTTGCTTTAGATACCATTCGATTAAATCAAGATGAAAACGAACAATTTCAAGAAATGTTAGTTGTTCTTTGGTATGCTTTACAAGAAGAAAATACAAAACATGCAATATATATTTTAGAAGAATTTAAACGAATTCCAGATAGTCACATTGTCTTTTTTTCAAAAGGAATACGTCCATTTTTTGAATTTTTATTAAAACGTCTGAAACAAAAAAATATTCTACGAGTAGATTATCTCATTGGGAAAAATACATTCCAAGGTCAAAAAGCCATAAACTATCTCTTAGAACTACAAAGCAAAATAAATTTTCCATCTTCACAATTATATTTTCTAATGCATGTTATATTTAAACATATGGATAGCATAGAATCAGATAAGGAAAAACAAAATATTGTGCAAAAAGTTTCTCCTATTTGGTTTCAATTAGAATCTGACAAATCTTTTATATTCCTACGTGTTTTAGAAACAAAAAAAACATTGTTATATTTTTGGGGGAAATTGCTATCCTTTGTAGATTCTATTCAAAATATAGAAATTCGATGGGAATGTTTATATTCTCTATATCATACAGCATGGGAAACAAAACAAGAACAATATTGGAATCCTATCCAAGAACGTGCTAAAAATTTTCAAAATAGTTCCCCAAGTGGGCAAACATTAGCATATATATTATGTATCTTAGAATTTGACGGAGAGTCATTTTTCAAAGAACAATATAACAATATTTTTCTCAAAGAACTATTCGATACATTATTTGCAATTTGGAAAGAGAAACCTACAGATAAAGTAGCATACGATTGGCTCATACGATTACTATTGCATTCTGAAATTGTAGAAATTATAGATAAAGAAAAATTTATTCATCTCCTTGCTACACAAGGGGACATTGAAAAAGCATTGTCTTTATTAAATCAAATTACTAATATTCGAATGCGAGCTAAATTATTTCTTATTATATTAGATTATATACAAGAAAATATCTCGGATGAACACATTTGGAATTTAGCTTTAGATACATTCTCAGATATTACGTCAGAACGTGATTTTATAGAAAATATCACAGCAAAAATAGCAACAGGACTTTGGGAAAGTGGCTTTGTAACACACGATACTTTATGGAAAAAATTTCAAACAATATGCGAAAATGTTGCAGAAATTTCCATAAGAAATAAAATTTTAACAGTCCTTACTTTAGAATATGCAGGACATGATTTAGTAAATAAAGCACGAAATCTCTTACTAAAAGTTACTTCCTCTCATCTTTATTCCAATGCATTAGTAGGCATTGCTCAACAGTTATTCAAAAAGAGAGAATGGGAGGGAATTTTAGAACATGCAGATGAAATGGTGGTCATAAATGATGCTTTAAAAATATATTCAGCCATATCTCAACAATTAGAAGAAGGAGACGCAAACATTCCTATATGGCGCAAACTTGCTATTGCATTTTGTCGTTTAGGTCAAGAACAAACAAAAGATGGTTCACCATCCAAAGAATATATTTTAGACATTTTAAAAAATTTTTCCATGCGCTGTCCATGGGAAACAACTGCATCTTGGTGGCAAAATATGTTCACTTCTTTAGAAACAATCTGCGAATTATCAAACTATGTTGCTATTGTATCAGAATTGCTTCTATTTTGGTCAGAAAATGTAGATTATTCTACTACAAAACAATTTTTATTATACTTAGAAAATCGAGCAGACTCATGGAATTATCCAAGAATCACTGCAGAATTCTATTTACAATATGCCCATGCTATGGTTCGTTGGAATCAATTCATGGAAGCAGGTCAAGCTTTACAAAAAGCTTGGAAATCTATAAATTTTTTAGAAATTTCTGAAACTAGTTTAGAATATATGACAAAAGTTGCTGCAGTCTATCTAGAATTAGGAAAAGATGCAGAATGTAAAAACATTTTAATCAAAATTACCGAAATCATAGAAAATAATAGAGAAATTTTAGAATTAGACTACTTTATAGAACATGCCTTAAGTATTGGTCTAGATAAATATTCTTGCACCATGATACAAACGATTTTGTTAGAAAACATCCAAGAACAAGAAGAAAACATCTCTTCAGAAACATTAATGGAACTAGCCAAATTATGTATTAAAACAAAACAATATCCATGGGTACGCCTACTTTTTTTCCGATTGCTTCCTTTATTTTATAAAGAAGATGAAACAGACCAATATCTTTTTCAAATTTTAGAACAAATGTCTGACCACCAAGATTTCCCTTTATTATGGCAAAGTCTCGAAGAATTAGTATTTAATCTGCCTACTGTAGAAAAACAAAAATCTAGTTTAGAATCCTTGGCTATAATTCTATCAAAACAAAAACATAAAGATAAAATACTATGGCAAAAAATATTTCAAGATATTCAATATAATGGTGCTACATTTAATTCTCTATCTTGTATGTTTCAAATAGGAAAATACTACATTCCAATATCTACAGACGAAGAAATACAGGAAATATTTTTCACAAAAAATTCTATTGTCGAAAAATATTGGAAACAAACAGAAATTTTTATATTTACACCAGAAGAACATTCCATATTACTTCAATTATTGTTAGACATGTTGCAAGTTTCACCCGACACAAGTAAATACGAAAATATCATTCAGCAAGCAAAAGAGAGACAATCTCAATACAAAGTAAAAACAACGGTAATACAAAAATCTGAAGAATTACCAATACAAACATCAGAACAAAAACAACTCGTAAAAGTACAAAAAGAATTACAACAAGGAAATTTTCAAAATTTTTTCAAAGTTTTTCTTATTTTACCTAAAGAAAGTATCTTAAAATTGCAACTATTACAAACATATGGTGCAAGTTTAAATACAGAAACAGAATACGAACAAGCATTTCAATTATTAGAGCTTTTAGATTCTACAAAAGAACGTACTGTTTTTCTCAAAAGCCTTGCCAATATATGTCAAGAAAGAAACAATATACCAGGACTTTTTCGCCTTTGTTTAAGTATGCTAGATGATAAAGACGCTCTATATTATTTAACTACAAAAATTTTACATGTAATCCATCAAACTTATGATTTAGAAACGTACTATCATTGGTTTGAAATCGTAACAAAATCATGGGGATTAGAAGCTCCCTACTAAATTTTAAAAAGGAAAAAACATGTCCATTATTCAAAACAACTTGTCTATTTTAAAAAATTTACAATTTGATATGCATCAAAAAGATTTTCTTATAACATGGGAAAAAACAGATGCAGAATTAAAGGCCACATTACTACTAGCAGAATGCCTCAAAGAATTACATCGACAAGGCAAAGCACTTCGTATTTTTGAATCTGGTATTTCTATTTCCATTTTTCGAGACAACTCCACACGCACACGTTTCAGTTTTCTTGCTGCTAGTGATCTTTTAGGGCTCGGTCTTACTGAGTTAGATGAAGAAAAATCTCAAATTTCTCACGGTGAAACAGTACGAGAAACAGCTAATATGATTTCTTTCTTAGCAGAAGTTATTGGAATTCGTGATGATATATATCTCCATGAAGGTGATAAATATATGCGTGAAGTTAGTGCATCCGTACAAGAAGGTTACGACAAAGGTATACTTCACCGTAGACCATCTGTAATTAGCTTACAATCAGACATTGATCATCCTACACAAGCATTAGCAGATTTACTACAACTTAAAAATCACTTTGGTTCTTTTGAAGCACTTCGTGGTAAAAAATTAGCCATGACTTGGGCTTATTCTCCTAGTTATGGAAAACCACTTTCTGTACCACAAGGTCTTATCGGACTCCTTCCACGATTAGGAATGGATATTTCTCTTGCCTATCCAGAAGGATACGGACTCATTCCAGAAGTAGTAGAAGTTGCTAAAAAAGAAGCAGAAAAGAATAATGCAAAATTTGAAATCGTCAATAGCATGGAAGAAGCATTCAAAGATGCAGATACTATATGTGCTAAATCTTGGGCACCATACCATATTATGGAACGTAGAACAGATCTTCTAAAAAAATCTGATAAAGAAGGACTTATTGCACTTGAAAAAGAATGCTTAGCTAATAATGCAAAATTTCAAAATTGGGAATGTGATGCAGAAAAAATGGCACTCAGTAAAGGTGGAAATGCATTGTATCTTCATCCATTACCAGCAGATATTTCTGGTGTTAATTGCAAACAAGGTGAAATAACTAAAGAAGTATTTGATAAAGTTCGCATAGATACATATAGACAAGCTAGTTATAAACCTTTTGTCGTCGCAGCTATGATTTTTCTAACAAGAATGGAAAAACCCATTGAAAAATTAGAAGCTCTTATAAAAGCAGATAAGGCACGATTCTAATATTGAATTTTAATATTGCAATTTACCCTACCTTGGAAACAAGGTAGGGAGGTTTTAAAAATACCTTGGAAACAAGGTAGATTGATCTTTTAAAAATACCTTAGAAATAAGGTAGATTAGTTTTTAAAAATACCTTGGAAACAAGGTAGATTGGTTTTTAAAAAATGCCTTGGCAACAAGGTAGGGAGGTTTTTAAAAAAAAAGAAAGGCAATTGTATGCCAGAATATTTAAATGTACATTTTTCTAATTATCTGAATGCAAATCATATTATCTGCAACATGAAAAGCACTACAGCCAAAGAAGCTTATCATGAACTACTCTCACGAGTTCAACAAAATTATAAGAATATTGACGTTGATTCTCTTACAGAATTTTTAATTGCAAAAGATAATATCTATTCCTCTATCGTTAAGCCAGAACTTGCAGTTCCTCATTCACGAATAGAGGGACTTAACAACGTGGTTATTGCATTTGGAACAAGCCAAGAGGGAATTGATTTCCAAGTTGAGGGAATACCTCCTGTAAAAGTTATTTTATTAATTCTTAGTCCTAAAAATCAACCTAGTATATACTTACAAGTATTAGCTGGGCTTATACAAAAATTTCAATCTCCAGAACTTTTTCAAAAACTCATTCAATTTCAGACAACAGAAGATATAATAAAATTTTTCTATCATACTCCCTTACAAATTGCTCAATATTTAAAAGTAAAAAATATCGTAGATAGAAATGCAGTGACACTCACGGAAAGTGATTCATTAAAAACAGCTATTCATGCTTTTGTCAGTAAAAATATATACGATATTCCCATCATTGATGAAGACAAAGACATTCGTGGTGTAGTTTCTATAGAAGATATTCTTAAATATAGCTTACCAGTACATCTTCTTTGGATGAAAGATTTACGTCCCATACAAAATTTCGAACCAGTTGGAGACATCTTAAGAAGCGATATGGATACAAACCTTGCTGATGTTATGCGAACAACATATACAACTATTGATGAAAACGTACCAGCTATCCAACTTGCAAAAATTTTCTGCATGAACCCAATTCGACAAATCATTGTCACATCAAAAGATAAATATGTCGGTGTTGTAACTTTAAACAACTTACTCCTTCAATTATTTTGGGCATAATTTGTAAAAAGAGAAATTTATGGAAAATAACGGATCTTCAACCCTTACAACATCAATGATGATCAAACGATTCATCATCATGTTCATTGTTACCTTTTCAGTTGGAATTATAGGTACACATACTATTTTTAATTCACATCAAGCAATTGCATGTTCCATATTCATTGCCATTATTATGGGTACACTCTTTTTCTGGAATTTTCGACTTGCCATTGCATTTTTAGGTGTATCAGTCTTAATTTTAACTAATGCTCTAGACATAGAAACATTTGTGCTTTCCTCGACTTTAGAGGTAATTCTCTTCCTTGTCGGTATGATGATTATTGTCGGAGCTTTAAAAGATTTAGGATTTTTTACATGGGTAGTCCAGCGTATAGTAGCTATGCCTAATATTACTGGACGAAAATTTATTGTAGTCACTTCTCTTACTTCAGCATTTTTAGCTTGTGCTGTAGATGAAGTCACATCTATTATTTTTATTTCTACTATTATTTTCCACGTTTCTGAACGATTAAAAATAAGCCCATTACCTTATATCATTATTTGCGTATTATGTACGAATGTGGGTAGTGCAGGGACTATGATGGGAAACCCAGTAGGTATTTATATTGGAACTAAAGCTGGACTCACATTTGGTGATTTTATGCATTGGGCTTTCCCACTGATGGTTCTTGCCCTAATGGCAACTGTTGTCGTTGTCATGCTCTATTACAGAAAAGAACTAGATTTATTTGACCAACATCTTAAAGAACGATTAGATAAAAACCTTAGCCTCATTACAAAAGTGGAAGTTCCTTACAAAGAAGGTCTTCTTCTCCTTACCGTAACAGTCCTACTCATTTCTGTACACCATCAATTAGAAACATGGCTTGGATTAGGGAAAAATACTATTCTACTCATTGCACCACTTATTTGTGCTGGGATTGTAATGATTGTGAAACGTGATAGAGCAAGAGATTATGTAGAAAAAGAAGTTGACTGGTGGACACTCCTTTTCTTCATGTTGCTATTTTCCATTGCAGGAACAATAGAACATACACATGTAGACAAAGTTATTGCAGAAAAATTTGCATTACTATGCGGTACTAGTTTACCAAGCTTAGTTAGCTTTATATTATTCGTATCTGCTATTGGATCTGCATTTGTTGACAATGTCATCTTTGTGGCAGCATTTGCACCTATAGTAGAACAATTATCTACTTCTATCCAGGATTTACCACTTTGGTGGGCATTACTTTTTGGTGCATGCTTTGGTGGTAACATCACTATGATTGGAAGTACAGCAAATATTGTAGCTCTTGGTATGCTAGAAAAACGTTCTAAAATACATGTTACCTTTATGCAGTGGTTTAAAGTAGGATTCATAGCATCTATAGTTGCTTGCCTTGTTGCCCTAGTAGGTATCTTATCTCTAAGCCCCTTCATGCCAGATCGATATTCTAACGTCTCATGGACAGACTTTAAAGGAATCCAAGCAGAACGATTCCAAGATAAAAATGTTCACTGCCAAGCAAAAATTGGTGAAGTAGCTACATATTCTATAGAAAAATACCCAGACCAAGAATACTCCTGTTACAAAATCTATAACATCAGACAAGACTACACAAGCCAGGATAGCACAGAACAAGAATATATTTACGCTTATATCTTAAAAAATACACCTCAAGAAGAACAACTAAAAAATAACCATGGTAAAGCATTACATATTCAAGCAAAAGCATCATACCATCCAGAATCCAAAGAAGCATATCCTGTTATTTTAGAAATTGAAAAACTCAAAGAAATCAAAAAAAAGGATTCCTAAAGAATCTTGATAAAAAAAGAATTCCTAAAGAATCTTGATATAAAAAAGGATAGTGCTTCCTGTTTTATAAACTGTAAACATTATTCTTTTTTATATGAACCTATTCAAGTAAAATCATAGTATTATTCAGAATTTCAAGAAACATATCCAGTTATCTTAGAAATTAAAAAACTCAAAGAAATCAAAAAAAAGATTTCTAAAAAATCTTAATATATTCCTAAAGAATTGTCATATAAAGAAGAATATTGCTTCCTGTTTTATAAACTGTAAACATTATTCTTTTTTATATGACTCTATTCAAAAAAAGATTCCTAAAAAATCTTGATATAAAGAAGAATATTGCTTCCTGTTTATAAACTGTAAGTGCTATTCTTTTTTATATGCAGTTCTATAATTATTCTCCTAGTTAAACAATTCAATTTTTCTGCTTAATTTGCATTGAATTTGATGGAGCAACATTTCTGCCTCGGGCAACTCCCCCGAGCACCTTCCCAGAGCAACTCCTCTCCCCAGAGAAAACTAATTCCCCAGAGCAACAGAGCAAATCCCCAGAGTAAATTAACTCCCCAAAGCAACATTACCTCTCCCGAGCAACTTCCCTTCCCCCGAGCAAACTAATTCCCCAGAGCAACATTTGCCTCCCCCGAGTAATTCCTCCCCCGAGCAGATTAACTTCCCCCGAGCAAGTTCGCTTTCTTCCCCAAAGCAAATTTCTAATCAGGTATATTTTTTAATCTATCCCTATAATAATCTTCTACAAATTTATGATTACTATGTTTTAAAATTTGTTTAGTTATTAAATCGATCCTCTGTTTATTTTGTTCAATAGAATAATTAAAATTCTTCCAATATTTTGTATTTTCTAAACATATTTCTACTAACTTTTCAAATGTCAAGATCCTGTTATTGTCTGTATAGTATTTATTTTTAATATTTTTTGTTGTTGTAACTTGAATATTTGCTTCATATAATGTATTTAATACTTCTGAACTGATAGAAGTGTCTAGAGTTGCTAAAAATATTTCTCTTGCTCCTGTTCTTCCCATTTCTTCAGGCACTTCTTGCCATCTTTCTCTTAAGGTAGTTTTTGAACTTATAAGAACAGTATTTCTTTTATTTATTATATATTCTAAGACACTTGGTGAAACTAAATCTACTAATTTTCCAAGTCCCTTGTTAATAAATTCTTGCTTTCCAATATTGCCTTGACTATCAAGAGGTATTCCTGCTCCTATTAAAATTAACTCTATAATACATTCAAATTCCTTGCCCGCTCTACTTCTCCTACTTTGAGTATTAGATAATGTTAAAGCATATATATATTCTGGGAATCTTTCAACAAAATAAATAATTGCATTTATTGGTGTTAATTTTCCAATATATTCCTTATCTATTAGTACCATTAACATTTGTGAAGTAAATTCTTTTTCTAATGGTTGAAATTCTTTCCAAGAATTTTCTCTAAGATTTTCTACTACCTCGCTTGCATTTTTAAGAAAAAAATCTTTACTAACTGTATCATAACCTAATTTAACAAAATTATCATAAACAAGATCATATGGTTGTTTAAACCAATCTTTTCTTTTTTCTTTTACTAATTCTTTATATTCATCAAGAGAAATATTTACCATACTTTTTTTTCCTTTCTTGAAAAAAAATTTTCACATAGTATAATAGTGTCAAATAGAGGACAAAATATTCTTAAATCAGCACATAATAAGGGGTTGTACATATGAAAATTATACCACAAATTTCTGAAAACTCCCCTGCTATTTTAATAAAAAACAAACGTATAAGGCTACAAATGACTCAAAAGGAATTAGCAGATGCTGTGGGGATGTCAAAATTTGGAGATAGAACTATTCGAAGATGGGAAAATGGAGAAATAAATCCACCTGTTATGAAACTAAAACATATATTAGAATTTCCTGAAACAATACCTTTTCCAAACAATAAAAATGCTAAGTATAGAATGATTGACTTATTTGCAGGAATTGGTGGCACAAGACTTGGATTTTATCAAACAGGAAAAACAAACGTTGTTTTTAGTAGTGAAATTGACAAATTTGCAATAAAAACATATAAAGCCAACTTTGGCGAAACCCCATGTGGAGATATTACAAAAATATCTGGAACAGACATACCTAATCACGACATACTTGTTGCTGGTTTCCCTTGTCAAGCTTTTAGTCAAGCTGGTAAAAAACTTGGATTTGAAGATACTCGTGGAACTCTTTTTTTTGAGATAGCACGAATTATAAGAGAAAAACGACCAAAAGCTTTTTTGCTTGAAAATGTAAAAAATCTTAAATCGCATGATAAGGGAAGAACATACAAAATTATTGAGCAAACTCTAAAAAATTTAAATTATGATGTTCACTCTATTCTATTTAAAGCAAAAGATTTTGGTGTTCCTCAAAACAGAGAACGTATATACATAGTTGGTTTTGATAAAGAAAAAGTTCTAAATTTCAAAGACTTTTCTTTTCCTATTCCTCCTTGTACAGAAATATCAGTAGGTAATATTTTAGAAAAAAAAGTAGATGATAAATACACTATATCTGATAAATTATGGCAAGGACATCAAAGACGAAAAATAGAACATAAAGAAAAAGGAAATGGTTTTGGATATACTTTGTTCAATGAAAAGAGTCCATATACAAATACTTTGTCTGCAAGATACTATAAAGATGGCAGTGAAATTTTAATTGAACAAATAGGAAAAAATCCAAGAAAATTAACACCTCGTGAAGCAGCAAGACTTCAAGGTTTTCCTGAAAATTATATAATTCCAGTAAGCGATACACAAAGCTATAAACAATTTGGTAATTCTGTAGCTGTACCTGTTATACATGCTATTGCTAAGAATATAATTTCTATACTTGATAATAATGAAAAAAAAGTGTGTATGAGTCAATCTTTTTTTCAATTTATGTTCTAAAGTATATAAAAAAAGAATAGTTTTTTATATACTTTAGAACAAAATAACTCCCAGAACAGATTAACACCCCCGAGCAACTCCCCAGAGTAAATCCTCCGAGTAACTCTTCCCCCGAGCAACTCCCCAGAGTAACTCCCCAGAGCAATTTCCACTCTCCCGAGCAACTCCCCAGAGCAACTCCTCCCCAGAGTAACTTCGTCCAGAGCAACTCCCCAGAGCAAGTTCGCTTTCTTCCCCAGAGCAACTTCCCTACCCCAGAGCAACTTTCTCACCCCAGAGTAACTTCGCCCTAAAGCAACGTATTTCAAAATAAGACAATGTATTTTCACTCGTTTATGCATTTTATCATAATCTAACGCATTTCTACGTATTTCTACATATTCTAACGCATTTCTACGTAGTCTATCGAATTTTATTTCGTGTTTCTTTCTAACGCGTTTCTCCCCAGAGCAACATTTACTTCCCCAGAGCAACTTTCCCTCCCCAGAGCAACATTTGCTTCCCCAGAGCAACTTTCCCTCCCCAGAGCAACATTTGCTTCCCCAGAGCAAGTTCGCTTTCCTCCCCAGAGTAACTCCCCAGAGTAATTCCTCGGAGCAGATTCCCCAGAGTAAAGTTGATCAGAGAAAAAAAATACTCTGGGGTGGGAAATCCAGAGTAGAGTAGCAATATTGATAATAACATTTTTTATATTAATTTTTCTAATATCCAAAATAAGGCACCGACAACGATGCCTAAAATTCCACCCCAAACTTCAAGCCAACCTAGATTATCTGCTGTGATTCTCTGAATGAGTTTACTCATTTCTCCTGGTTGAAATTGTTGAATTTCATGAGTGATAACTTGTTGTAAGTCTAAATTAATAATGATTTGTTGTAAAAACTCTTCTGTATATATGTGAAATACATTGTTTTTATGAGGCAGTGTTATTTGAATAGGGATTGTTTGAATCATGTTATGAACATGTTTTGTAAATTGATGATCCGTACACATATTTTCTAAAATATTTTTTATTTCATTTTGTAAATAAGGAGTTATAGTTTCTTTATTTCTAAATGTTCTAGAAGCTGTTAATAAGGAACCTACATTCCCTAGGTGCTGATAGATGCTTTGTTGCAGATGATCATGGAAAAATGAACTTTCTATGAATATTTGGAATGTATGATGAAGTTTATGTATAACATTTTGTATTACTTTAGGATCTTGTGACATAACTTCCAGCTTATTTTCTAAAATGCTATGGATCGTCATTTTAAAATCTGTTGTTTTCATCATTTTTAAAAGTATTTCTGGCGAAATCAGACGCTGAACTATAACTTTTCCAATCACAAGTGCAAGCTTTTCTTTTTGTAATTCTAGAATTCCGGAATAAGGAAGCGGAAATTTTTTTTTGTGTGGAATAAGATATACTCGTTCAAATAGCATGCGTATTGCGAGCATGTTGGTACTACAACCCACAAAACCAGTAACTCCTACAGAAAATAAAAAAGAGCGGTATTCACCCTCGAAAAATAGACCAATAAATGTAATGACAGTTGTTCCTAATAAGGTAATTTTTCCTTTGGTCATGTTGTCACCATGTTATTTTTAATTTTATTATGAATGTTAAAAAATAAGACTAGCCGTAAATTTGACTAGTCTTATTTTTATTTTATTCGTTTACAAGTTTTAGAACATTTTCATCAATTTTTTTTGCAGCATCTAGCAATGCTTGTTGAACTCCTTTTTCATTTTTTAATGCAAGTTCCATTTCTGGATTCATAACGTCAGATTCAATATAATCATATCTTGGTAAAGGAGGAGGAAAAACTGCATATTGTACTTGTTCCATAAAAACTCGCAATATAGGGTCAATAGTAATATTTTCATAGCCAGCTTCTTGAATATTTCCTAATAAGATGTCGGCTGCTTTTTTATGGACTGGAATTTGTTTTAGTTCTTTAGCTAATTCTAGCTGAACTTTCCATGAAGACATATAATTGATGAAATCATAGGCAATTTCTGGATATTTGCATGTTTTAAAAACAACCATACTATTGCCGCCTACATTTGTAGCAGATTTGGGTGGATTTTTGATGTTGAGACGTTTTGCCTCAGCCTCAGAAATGCTTGGAATTAAAGCAACTCCATAATCAAGTCCTTTTTCTGAAAATTTTTCTACATTCCATGGTCCCATAAAGATCATCGCGTATTTTTCATTTATGAATCCAATATCTGGTCCAATAGCACCTGACTTCCAAGCACCAGCTTCGATTTTATGTTTTTGATAAAGATCTACTTTGAGTTGAAAAGCAGCTGTTGTTAATGAATCGCCTAGATTGCATACTTTATAACCATCTTCATTTATAGAAACAAATTTTGCATTGTACAAATAAAACATTGGTAGTGTCCACCATAGGCTATTTTGCATAGCATAACCATAATATTGTTCACCATCTTGTTTTCTTGTAATGATTTTAGAATATGCAATGAGTTCATCCCATGTTCGTGGAGCTCGATTAGGATCTAGATTAGCAGCTTGAAGTTTATCAGCCACAGCTCGAAACATTTTTTTATTCCAAAATAAAGCAAGGCAAGATGCTTGTTCTGGTAATCCATATAGATGGCGTTCAAATTTATTTGTATCTGTATTTTTTGTTTCCACTACATTTACTTGAAAAGGACCTGTCATGTAATCTTTTGCTTTTTCATCAATATTTTTTGCATCAAAATTAGGAAGTTGGTCTAAAGCAACTAATGCTTGATGATACGCCATTTCTAAGATTTTTTGTACATCAACTCGTCCAATATCTGGCGTTTTTTTGCTTAGACATGCCATTTTAATTTGTTTGTCTAAATCATCAAAAGGAACTTGCTTAGGAATAATTTTGACCTTTTTTTGATGTGTAAGTAAATAGTCTTTTTCAAATTGTTCAACAAATTTGTTAAATTGATTTAATTCTATTTCTTTATAAGTAACCCATACAACAATGGGGATTTCATCTGTTACTTCTTGTTGTTTTTGACATCCTGTGATTAAAACGCTGAATGTAAGGATGCATAGTAAAAATTTATACATAAATTTCCCTTTATTGAGGATAAATAATTATTCATATTTTAGTTAATAATGGTGGTAAAGTGCAATTGAGGATAAATAATTATTCATATTTTGGTTGATGATGGTGGCAAAGTGCAATGGCAAGGGCATCAGAAGCATCTAGTGGTGTAGGAAGTTTTTCTAAATTTAAAATTGTTTTTACCATATATTGAACTTGTTTTTTATCAGCTTGCCCAGATCCAACAATAGATTTTTTTACAGTGGTTGCATCGTATTCATAGATTGGAATTTGTGCACTAGCAGCTGCCAATAATGCAACACCTCGCCCTTCACCTGTACGTATAGCAGTTTGCATATTTTTACCACAAAATATTTTTTCAATAGCTACAACATCTGGTTTGTATATTTGTAAAATTTCTATAAGTTTTTGATATATATACAGTAAACGTTGTGACAATTCCTGTTGGGCAGGTGGTTTTATAGCACCATAAGTTTCTATGGAAGCTTTTCCATTTTTTTCTATAATTACACCATATCCTACAACAAGGGTGCCTGGATCAATGCCCATTATTTTTATCATTTAACTATTGTGTCCTTTGATAAACAATGGAAAAATATTTTGGAGAACATATTCTATGCAACGAAACTACATATGTTTCTGCTTTTGTTTTTGTAGTAACTTTACCAAAAATAAATTTTGGTTTTCTGTGGTACTCTCCTACTATAAGACCTTGTGCATCATATAAATATAACATAAAATCAGGTTTAATCTTACCTTTATCTGCTTTTAATTCAACAGTTGCTTGGTACTGCATGTCTCCACGTTTTTTCCATAGAATAGAGTCAATATAAGAACCTTGTATAAGGATCAATTTATTTGTTTGAAGTGACTGTAATTTTTCGATTCTTTCTTTAGAAGTGCATTGATAGAGGGCAGCTAACTTTTGTTCTTCTTTTTCGATAAATTTTTGTATGTTTATGATTTCCTGATCTAAATTTTCATTTTTCTTTTCTAGTTTATTGTATTTAGAAATTTGATTTTCACAAGAAATATTCCAAAAAGAAATCAAAAAAAAGAGAATCCATATAATATATCTCATTATTCTATCCTTACAATAAAACTCCAAGGAATCACATTACCAAAAATTTTGACTGTATATATTTCTTGGATTTCGCGATTAGGCTTTAATGATTTAGCAAAAAGTTTACCTTTAAATTGAATAGTTTCTCTATGAATATTAGTGCCTGGTTGTGAAAATAGATAAAGATTAAATTTAGGTTTTATATTTTTTTTTGTAGTAAAATACGTAACAAAAACTTTTAAACCCTGATCAATTCGTTGAAATTGCATATGTTTTATATAAGGAGTATCTTTATTTTGTATGGGAAAAATTTTAGGAGTAATTACTTGTATATCTGGAAATCTACCTTTGAAACTTGCAAAGCATATATGGGCAATTTCTTGTTTTATTGTATTATAATTTTCCATATAAACGTTATATTGTTCTAATTTACCGTCAATGATTTTTTGTAATTTTTGATTTTCCTCGTTCATCTGTCCGCAACCAAACAAACAAAGAAAATAGCAGAATATGATTAACCATTGGAGTATTTTCATATAATCATCCCCTTTTATTTTGCAAAACGAACTCCGACCCAAGGGAAACGTTCATTTTGCATCATTGCTCTGCGTGAAGTTCTGCATCCTTCTGCATGATTATACCAACTTCCGCCTCGTACCACAAAGTTTTCTTCGTTGGACAAACAAACAGGATTACTATCTGAGCGTGTTTGATAAAAAATTTTATCATAATTATCTATACACCATTCCCAAACATTTCCTGCCATATCATGAATTTTATAGGGAGAAGTACCCTGTGGAAAAGAACCTATAGGAGCAGTGTTTTCATATCCATCTTCACTTCTTTTTTCCCATTGATCATATGCTACATAATTGCAAGAAAAACCATTAGAATGAGGCAATAAATTTCCCCAAGGATACGTTCTTCTGGGATACGGATTAATAGTCGTACGAATAGGGATTTGTTCTTCCATCCAATTGGGAATATATATGCCACCTCGTGCTGCTTTTTCCCATTCTGCTTCTGTAGGAAGTCGCTTTCCTGCCCATTCTGCATATTTTTTTGCTTCGCTCCAACTAATATTGACAACTGGATGATTCAATTGTATTTTCCAATTAGGTTCTGGGGGTAATTCTTGCGAGGTTATTTTGCAATATTCTTTATATTTTGCCCAAGTAAGTTCATATTTATCTATATAATATCCATCCAAAGTAATTAATTTAGCAGGCTGTTCATCTTCATTGCCTGAATTATCGCCAGACCAAAAATCACCGGCAGGAACATACATCATAATACTATCATCTTTTATGTAGAAATATTCCCCTCGTATAGAACTTTTACGCATACCTTTGGGAATCAATTCTCCAAACCAACCTGTTTCTTGTTCAAGGTTTGTGATTTCTACAGTAGCTTGCGTTTGAATCCATGTATTTTGGTCTCGAACATTTATAATAAAACGTCCCTCAAGTTTTCCTGCTGTAAATGTTGCTGTCTTTTTATTTTCCACTAAATTTCCACCAGAAGAAATCCAAAATGGATCGCATTCTACTAATTCATTCCATTCATTATATGCTTTGATCGTAAACTGTATGGATTGATGGACTTGTAATCGTATATTATTGGGAATAATTTCCAAACGAACTACTTTGTTTTTAGGTGTTTCTGGAAATTGTGTTTCTATCTGTGTAGTAATAAGACCTGGATTTTCTTTTTGTTGTTTATGTATTTGTTGTATAGCAGGAATATTCTGGCCCAATGGTTTTGAATTTTTTACAGGTTTAAATAAATATGTAAAAAACACAAGAAGTAACAAGGAAAAAATAAGTCCTACATATTTATAAGACTTAGAAAATCTTCTTTGTTTTGTTTTAACAGGTAAATAACATAAACTTATTTGTTCTAAAATTTGATTTGCAGAAGCATATCGTTGAGATGGTTTTTTTGCCATCATTTTTTTGATAATTTGGTCTAATATTTCTGGAATTTCTGGATTAAAATCTCGCACACTAGGTATCGGTGCTTCTAAATGTTGTTGAATCACTTGAATCGGCGTTCGACCTGGATAAGGTAATTTTCCTGTCAACATTTGAAATAACGTCACGCCTAATGAGTAAAAATCTGTTCGACAATCTACTTGTTTACTTCCAATGGCTTGTTCAGGCGAAATATAAAAAATAGTGCCAACAATTTGACCTTCATGAGAAATAGACGCATCTATGTTTGTTCCTTTTGCTAGACCAAAATCAACTAGTTTACAATGTCCAGTAGGTGTAATTAAAATATTTCCTGGTTTTATATCTCGATGAATAATGCCTTTTTCATGAGAAACTTTCAACGCAGAAACGATTTCATGCATAAAAAATAATGTTTCTTTTACACTGAGATGCCCTTTACTTTCAATCATTTTTAAAAGATTTATGCCAGCAACATATTCCATAATCATATACCAATATCCATCTTCTTCGCCGGCATTATATACTTTGACAATATTGGGATGTTCTAACTTAGAAATAAATTGCACTTCTTGTAAAAAACGTTTTTGAAATCGTTTAGCACGTTGTTCTGATTCATTTATAAAACTGACGATTTTAATAGCAACAGGAATGCCTAACTTTAAATAATGTGCAAGATAGACATCACTCATTGCTCCTTTTCCAATCAACTTTTCAATACGACAATTTCCTAAGGTTTTTCCAATCCAAGGATCTTGTTGAATCATGAACTGTTGCTCCTAAAAAACGAATTAAAATCTCAATTCATTGCTATTTTCTCTTACGAAAGCAACTTAATTCCAATCCAAGGATCTTGTTGAATCATGAACTGTTGCTCCTAAAAAACGAATTAAAATCTCAATTCATTGCTATTTTCTCTTATGAAAGCACCTTAATTCCAAGAAGAGTGAGATCATCTTGTTGTTCTTCAGCACCACGAAATTGTTTGGCAGCATCGACTAAAGAATGAAGAATATATTGTAAATCACCAGAATCACCCACTGATTTTACGACTTCATACAAACGCTCCAAACCAAATTCTTCTCTCTCACTGTTCATTACTTCAGAAATTCCATCTGTATATTGGATTAAAATATCTCCTTTTATAAGTTGTATTTCTTGTTCATCACATATACATTCCTTAAACATTCCTAATACACTGCCTTTAGGATTAAAAACTTGAAATGATGGCTTTCGATTTTGATTATAAAGAATCAATGGATTATGACCAGCACGAGAAAATCGCATTTTTTTTGTTTTTCGATTAATAATAGAATGAAACACTGTAGCAAACGTTGTTCTATCTAAACAAGGTAAGAGTTCTCGATTGACCTCTTTTAAAATTTCTGCTGTGGAAGACTTTTGTTTACTAATAATTTGGATCGCTGCTTTTACCATTCCCACAACAACAGCAGCCTCCACACCATGCCCTGTAATATCTGCCATAACAACTGCAAATTCATCATGATTTAAAGGAATATAATCATAAAAATCGCCACCCAATCCTTCCAATAATTGCATATCAATTTTTTCAAATTGAAAATCTTTTGTATTTTTTAAGACTGGCAACATAGCCCGCCTTTGTTGACGAGCACGTTCAATTCCTTCTTCATGAACATCATTCAATGCTTGGTACGTACGAAGGTCAGATACAAATTCATCTGCTGTTTGATAACGTTTATCTGGATTAAAATCTAATGTTTTTAGAATCATATCACTAATAAAGCGTGGCACTTCATTATTTACTTCATGGGGAGGAGGTGGTGCAATTTTTTTCTGAATGCATTCAAAATAATCTCGCATATTTTTAGTATCATAAGGAGTTTGTCCACAAAGTAAATGATAAAACGTTGCTCCCATAGAATAAATATCAGAACGATAATCTGCTTTTGTAGCATCTGATAATTGTTCTGGTGAAATATATCCTACCATTCCCATGCCTTTTCCAGGTTGTGTTAAAGAAATTAACTCATTATCTAGACTCTTGGATAATCCTAGACCGATTAATTTAGGAATATTATCTTTTCCAATTAAAATATTAGAAGGATTTATGTCGCGATGGATGATCTTTTTTTTATTAGCATATGTCAAAGCACCTGCAAGATATTCCATAATAGTGCATGCCACATCTATGGGGAATCGTTTTTTTTCTTGCAAAAGAGAACTTAAACTCTGTCCTTCTACATATTCCATAACAATATAATAAATGCCATATTCTTCTAAAAGACCGCTATCGTAAATTTGAACAATATTCGGATGAGTCAATTGGCTAGAAACTTTAGCAACATTTAAAAAACGCTGAATGGCAGTAGGGCTCTGCAACATTCTTTGAGAAAGCGTTTTTACTGCAACAGGACGATTTAAAGCTAGATGCGTACCACGATATACAACAGCTACATTTCCACTTCCAATGCGTTCTTCAATTTGATATCCCTTAAATTCTACACCTACAAGCGATAAACCCCGTTTAGCTTGCAAAGGAAATTGCAAAGGTGATGCTGGGAGGTCTTGAAATGTAATCCCACCTTTGTCTACTACTGACCTTCGTGGCAAAGACGCTGTTTGTTCTAAGACATTTCTTGATGTAATTTCACCATAATCAAAATATATATTCATATAGCTTGTACTAGCTAAACGAATTTCATCTCCCTCGTTCAGTTTCCTTTTCTCTTCAATACGTTCATCATTGACATAGGTACCATTACGACTGCCCAAATCTGTAATGTATATACCATTATTTTCATATAATAAAGCAGAGTGTTCTCGAGAAATATTTTTATCATTAACCCATAACTGAACATTTTGTCCTCGTCCGACCAAAAGTTTATCCCCTAGAGTCAAATCACTCAAAACAGTGCGAGGACCTTTTCCATTTTCATAAAGAATAAGCTTAATTTTGATCATAGACCCCTCAATTTTTTTAAAATATATAAAATCTTTCATATATTTTAATATATTATGGTTTTATAAAATAAAATTAATATTCTGCCAATTTGATTTTATCATATTTATATAAAATGTCAAATTGTATAACAAAATTCATTTGAAAACAAATGAACTTAGAATATAATAAAAAAACAAAAAATACACTCAAAAAGGGGAAAAACAACATGCAATTATTTTATAAAAATATACTTTTATGGGTAATATTTGCAACACTTTTCTGCACTCTTTTTATCCCATTCTTTCTTTCAAAAGAAATAGACATAAATAGTATAGAACAACCAAAAAAATATTGGATACACCCTCCTACTGTGCAACATATCTTATTATGTGGTACGTATCAAAACTATAATATGCTATACGTAATTTTAACAGCAACAAAAACAACTTTAAAAATCAGCATTTTAAGCCTTATTCTGTCTATCTTGGGTGGACTTACGCTTATTTTTTGCAATTTTCATAAAAATATCGGATCATACTTTAATCCCATAGCTAAAATCATGACCTACTTTCCACGTTTATTTTTTTTAATCATACTTACCTATATTTTCAAATTACAAGAAACATCACAACTTCTATTTTCCACTTCATATTATTTAATACTCATGTTCGGAATTATAGGAAGTTTCTTTATTTTTAGCCAAACATCTCCAGAAATAAATATCTTACAGAGCAAAATATATATACAGTTTTCTCGCTCTTTAGGATGGAACGAATTTTGGATTTTTCTAAAACACATCCTTCCTAACTGTCCCTTATTACCTATTAGTATAGTAAAACAAATGAGAGACAATATATTATTTTTATCCATACTCACCTTTATAGGATGTGTCCATTTACAACCAGAAGATTTAGGAAGCTTAATTTGTAGATTAGTGAATGACCCAAGTGTGCATCAAGAAGGCTGGTGGATTTTATTTTTTCCTTGCTTTTTTCTAACATGGTTAATTTTATTATTAGATCTTATGGGACAAAAAATAGCTAAACAAAAAAAAATTATCAATCCCTAAATAAAAAAAAATTATATAATTAAAAGCAATTTGCAATAAACATAAAAAAAACATGTAAACATGCGATTTTTAGATTATGTATCGAAAAAAATTCGCAATAAACATAAAAAAAAACATGTAAACATGCATTTTTAGATTATATAATCAAATTTTCAATAAACATAAAAAGCAAGACTGATGGATTTGTATATGCAAAACTCAGATTAGAAGTCTGATTCTCTATCCAACTGAGCTATGACACGTTATTTGTAACTTGAATTATATTAGCAATTCGCAATAGACATAAAAAAAGCATGCCCGGCAGGATTCGAACCTGCGACCCTCAGATTAGAAGTCTGATGCTCTATCCAACTGAGCTACGGGCACGTTCTCTGTAACTTGAACTACATTAGATTCAATGTAACATAAAATTATAAAAATTGCAAGAAAAAAATTTACATTATTTTACAAAAAAATAAACAATGACGTTACCGCCATTGTTTGTAATCCTAAAAAACAACAGTCCAACCTGGATGCTGTGCTTGTAGTTTTGTGTAACTCACACCATGAATTTTTATACCTTCACTATTCAGAAGCGTAATAAGACCACCACGATTAGAAAGTTCTAATGTAGGACGAACTAAAATCTTTTTACATTCACCTGCTGAAAGAACGCCCTCTAAATTAAGCTTGTTTTCTTTTGAGTCTAGTAATTGCCATCCTTGCAAATCAATATCTTGACTGCTTGTATTGAGCAATGTTACACTTTCTCGTTCTGCTTTCGCAGTATCATTGACTAATGCAGCAATGATACGAACTAATCCATCAGGAATATCTGTTGTTGGTAAACTATATTTTGGTAAACGAGTATACGTTGCTATTGTATCTGATGGTGGTCCACTTGTTTCTATGGTTAAAGGATGTCCTGTTTCTTCGCACGTATGCCATCTTTGAGATTGAAATTTTAAAAAAATACCTACCCAAGGACAATTATCATTCGGAAAATGGAACAACAATCCGCCATCTTGCCATATTCCATTATCTTTCTTAAAGTAGCCAGGGCTTCCTTGGTTCATATGAACATCATGCATGCCTCGACCAGGTTTAAATCCAAAAATTTTATCTCTTTGTCTTTCTGGTCCCCAAGGTTCACCAAATACATAAATTTGAGCATCTTCATCTGCCATGGCTTGTTGAACATATCGATCAAGTTTGTCATTTAAATCATTATCTGGTCCAGGAAGATGCATAGGTAGAGGAATAAATAAATTTGGTTCTGCAAAATTTCCACGAATATAATCTAAACCATGATAATTACCTAATTCTGTAAAACCTAAAGGTAAATCAATAATCCTAGAAATAATGGGATGTTCAAAATCTGGAATAATTAAATATTCTACTTCAGATTTATCTACAGATTGCACATTGACTGCAACTCGCCATTGCTCGTCTTCATCAACAAGTAAAATTTGATAATGATTATTGGCTTTCGATGCAAAACGCTTGTCAACGGCAATCCCTTTTAAAACACCATATCTTTCTAAAGGCATAAAAACCTCCTTCATAAAATCGTAAAATTGCTACCTGTTCTACGTAACAAAGGAACGAAAATATAGCCTACTATACAATTAAATACATTGTATACAATATATAACAATATATCAATCTAAATTTAATCTGCTATTTTTCTAAAGAAAAATGAAATATTTTTTCATATATCAATCTAAATTTAATCTGCTATTTTTCTAAAGAAAAATGAAATATTTTTTCATAATTCCCACGTATAGCAACAGAAAGAGATTTTGCAGTTAAATCATACACTGCAGACCATTGTGTTTTACTTTTTACTTCCTTTGTAGTATCTTGACTAACAAAATCTAATAAATTCATCGCTTGTTGATGGTTCAATCGATTCTTATTAAAATTAAGAATCGATTGCAAGATCTCATATCGTTGATATCCACCACCAATTTTATTCATAGAAGGATGAAGATAAAAATTCGTTACAAATGTATTATCTAAGACAAACATTTCATTATTGCAGTACTCTATTACCACAGTTTTTCCACTAGCATCTGATAATAAATAATGAAAATCTGAGTCAGGCATGGCAGAATACATATCATAATTTTTCAATAAAGCAATGGCTTCATCTACAGTAGCAGCCCTGTCTATTAATAAACGCAACATGGTAGAAGTCATAATTGCTTTTTTACCAGTCTTTTGCTGTGTGGGTGTATGATTGAGTTGCAAAACACTAATGGCAAAACCTTTTTCATTCATTCCATCCATAATCATATAAGGAGTGCCTACTAACATAGATAAATCTGTTTTTCCATCATCTAAATTACCAATATCATATCCAATCCAACCAACATCTGCCAGACCAATAGATTTATATCCATTTTTAGGGGTAATCCGTATCAATATAGCAGTCATCTTCATATTATAATCAAAATTTCTTCCATATAACACATGATTGTCTTTTGTTTTAACAGAAAATGAACTACATCCAAAAGAATCATGAAATTTTATGGGTTGATTCTCTGTAAGCAACTCTTTTTGAAGAAATTGAGCTAATTGAAAAACATTTTGAATATTAGAATCTAAAACTAAATCTAACTTATAATCAGCAATATAATCCATTTCATAGAAAAGACCATTGTCTAAATTTTTAATAGAGTCTAAAGATATTTGTTGTTCTTCTGTTTTTAAAAATATAGCTGGATTTTTCTTTGTTTGTGCATATACAAATACACAACTTGATATCAACCATAATATTATAAAATAATTAATTTTTTTCATAATTCACTCCCTAAAAATTTTTGTGGATCTATATTATCAACAAAAATTTTCATTACAGAATAGGATGATTCTTAAAAACTACTATTTTTCACTTCCTTCATAAAGCTCAAATTTTGCCAATCGTCCATCAAGCCCAGCATTTGCCAGAGTTTTTTTCCAAGTACTTCGTAAATGAATTTCTTTTAAAAATTCTCGTTCACCAAAATAAATAAACGCATTTGAATCCGTGCATTTTTGTTTGAGAAAATCTCCAAATTGTTTAAAAAGTATTTTTACTTCTTCTGTCTCTCCTAATCGAATACCATACGGAGGATTTGTAATGATCGTAGTATTTTTTAAAGAATGGATTTGATTAAAATCCTTTACCTCTAAACGAATCGATTGACTATAAGGCAAATTTTTTGCATTGTCCCTTGCTACTTGAATTGCTTTAGGTGAAATATCACTCCCAGAAATAAGACCATAAGGTAACTTTTTCATATGGTTATTTGCATCTTTTCGAACTTTATCCCAAACAGAACGATTAAAATCTGGCAATTGATAAAAACCAAAATGTTCTCGTAAATACGCTGAAGGAATATTACAATACTTCATCATGGCTTCAAAAAGGAGCGTGCCAGAACCACACATTGGATCATACAAAGGCGTACTTCCATCCCAACCCGACATTTTTACAATAGCAGCAGCCAAGGTTTCTTGCATAGGTGCATATCCTTGTTGTTTTCGATATCCTCGTCGATGCAATGACCCGCCAGATGTGTCTACACTAAGCAATGCTTTATTATTTTCAATATGTACATTCAACCATAAGTCAGGATTTTTTGGATCTACATTGGGACGTCGCCCAAATTTTTCTCTAAACCAATCTACTACAGCATCCTTCACACGACGAGATGCATATTGTGTATGCTTCATATCACTATTTGCCAATGTTGCAAACACTGCAAGAGTATTATCTAAAGAAAGAAAATCTTTCCATTCAATTTTTTTTACTTGTTCATATAATTCATCTGGATCTTTACAAGGAAATTCTATTAAAGGTGCTAAAATGCGAATAATCATTCTAGAAGTATAATTTAAAATATACAACTGTTTTTGTGTGGCTTTAAAATACACTCCTAAATATACTGGTTTAATATCTTCTACCCCAGCTTCTTGCAATTCATCCACTACAAATGTTTGCATATCTGGTGCTACTTGTGCAAAATAACGTTCTGTTTCTTGGTACTGATACATCATGTTCCATCTTTCTATTTTTGATTTTTATATATAATTAACAATATTTATAAAATAGATAATAATTAATAATAATTTAATTGAAATTTTATATATATATTTTATAAATAATTTAATCTTTCTATATTAATTTAAATTTTTACCTTATGTTGCAAAGCAGGCAAACTTTGACGCACTTTCTGTAAATATTCTAAATCAACTTCAGCTGAAATAATGCCTGTTTTATTTGCTGCACAAGCAAGAACTTTTCCCCAAGGATCTATGATCGACGAATCACCATATGATTCCCATGATGATGATGGTTTACCCCATTGTGCTGCAGCCAACACATAACATTGATTCTCAATTGCACGAGCACGCAAAAGCGTATTCCAATGTTCTCGACCAGAAACCATACTAAATGCTGCACCAATTGTTAAAATTTCTGCCTTGAGTTCACTCATCTTTCGATACAATTCTGGGAAACGAATATCATAACAAATACTAAAACCAATATTGCCTAACTCTGTTTTTTGAACAACAGCTTTTTCCCCTGGCATAGTATATTGAGACTCTTGCCATTGCACACGACCTGGAATATCAATATCATACAAATGAATTTTATGATATTGAGCTAATATATTTCCAGATGGATCAATCAAAGAAGAAGTATTATAAAACTTTGATGCACTTGCCTTAGTAGGATGTCCTCCAGCTACAATATACACACCATATTCTTTAGCTAAAGGTATGATTTTCTCTGACCACGCTTGATGAATATCTTCTATCAATTCAATCTTATACTTATCTGCTCCCCAATATGCAAAATTTTCTGGTAAACAAATCAACTTCGAATTTCTAGAAATAGCAAGATGAATCAAATCTACAGCAACTTCTATATTTTTTTCAATATTTGAAGTAGAACACATTTGGATACAGGAAACTAAATATTTCATAACAACTCCATTTCATTATATTCATTAGATATTTATTCTCTATTATATATAAAAGTTTTGATAAAAATACATATTTTTCCTTCTGATATAAAATATTTTTCCTTACTTCTGCATCAAGTAGCTTATTGCTTCAAATTTGCTCTGGGGATGGAAATTTGCTCTGGGGAGTAAGTTACTCTGAGGGAAACAAAAATTACTCTGGAGAGTAAAAATTACTCTGGGGAAGCAAATTTACTCTGGGGAGTAAAATTTGCTCTAGGGAAACAAAATTTACTCTGAGGGAAACAAAAATTACTCTGGGGAGTAAAAATTACTCTGGGGAGTAAAAATTACTCTGGGGAGTAAAAATTATTCTGGGAAACAAAAATTACTCTGGGGAGTAAAAATTACTCTAGGGAATAAAAAATTATTTGGGGGAGTAAAATTTGCTCTAGGGAAAAAAAAAATTCTCGGGAGTAAA
>JAGOMP010000035.1 GCA_017993505.1 Planctomycetota bacterium | reverse complement strand
ATGTTACGGGGGGGGGGGAGGTGGCCGGGGGAGGGGATGTGGTTGGGGGGAGGGAAGTGGCTGGGGGAAGCAAATGTTGCTCGGGGGAGGGAAGTTGCTCGGGGGAGCAAAATTGCTCGGGGGAGTTGCTCGGGAGAAAAGTTGCTATGGGCAGTGAGTTGCTCTGGGGTGAACTTGCTCTGAGGCGGTGAGTTGCCCTGGGAAAATGAGACTATAAATTAATTTTTACTGTTTTTTTTAAAATTAAAATTTCTAATTTGAAAATGCTTATTTAAAATGTTTTCTTATTGATAAATCATTGATTTTTGAAACTTTGAATAAAAAAATATATTTTAATTCAATTTTAAACTTTAAGTGTGTAGAGCATGGAAAACTTAATGAGTAAAATAGAAAAAATTGTAACATTTACCTAAGGAACTTAAAAATGCATCCAATCAATGAATTGCTAAAAAATAAAACAATAGAATGGAAAAAACTAAGAGAAGTCTGTGAAATCAAAACAGGAAAACTCAATGCAAAAGAAAAAATGAAAAATGGAAAATATCCATTTTTTACAACATCTAAAAAAATTAGTAATATCGATACATATGCTTTTGATGGTGAAAGTTTATTAATAGCAGGAAATGCTAATATTGGTGATGTTAAATATTTTAATGGTAAATTTAATGCATACCAAAGAATATATGTATTACAGAAATTCAAACATATAAATATTTTATTTTTAATGCATTACATGAAAATGGAATTAAAAAAATATTTATTTAGCAAAAAAAAACAAGCAACTATGTCCTATATTGTGTTACACGATATTGAAAATTTTTTAATTCCTATTCCGTCTCTTGAAACGCAAGAAAAAATTGTAAAAATACTAGACAAATTTACAAGTTATATCACTGCCTTACAAGCTGAATTACAGAAAGAATACCAAGCTAGAAAAAAACAGTATGAATACTATAGAAGCTTATTATTCAGTAAAAAATATTTACATAAAATTTCTAAAAAAATAGATGAATTAGAAAATAATAAGAAACTCAAAGAGTTTTCTCTTGAACATATTATTAAAATTAAACATGGGAAAGATTGGAAACAACTAGGTACAGGAATAGTCCCCGTATATGGAAGTGGTGGGAAAATGAACCTTTATGTAGATCAATATTTATACAATAAACCTACTGTGCTGATACCAAGAAAAGGTTCAATAGAAAATGTATTTTATTTAGAAAAACCTTTTTGGAATATAGATACAATTTTTTATACTGAAATTAATGAAAACAAAATTTTACCAAAATATTTTTATTATTTTATTGAAAATTATAATATAAAATCTTTAAGTACAAATTTCACTCGCCCTACCCTTACGAAAGATATATTAAAAAAAATAAGAATAAAATTACCCCACAAAAAAATCCAAGATAAAATAGTTAAAATTCTAGATACATTTCAAGCTCTAATCAACGATATTTCAGAAGGATTACTAAAAGAAATAGAATTACGACAAAAACAATATGAATATTATAGAGAAAAATTGCTACATTTCCCTAAGGAGCTTAGAAATAAGTAAGATCAATAAATTATTTACTCTGGGGAAGGAAATTTACTATGGAAAAGGCTAACTTACTCTAGGGAGGGAATGTTACTCTGAGAGAAAAAACACCCTGAGTAATTAAATGTTGCTCTGGGGGATTTCCCCCAGAATAGTTTACCAAACATTTAACACCTAGGTAGTTTACCAAACATTTAAAGAAATTATCTAGGTAAACTACTTTGGGTAAGTTATTTATAAAATACTCTGGGTAGAGTATTTTATAGTTATTTTTTGAGTATTTCAGCAACTATAGGATTGATTGATGGTGGAGCTTCTGCGATTTGAAAGGCTTCCATAAGAAGAGGAAGTGCTTGGTCGAGTTTTTTTTGGTCGTTGTAGTAAATTTTGCAAAGAATATCGTCTTGGTGAACAAAGTCTCCTACCTTTTTAAGGTCAGTAATTCCAACAGCAGGGTCAATGGAATCTTGTATAGATTTGCGACCGGCTCCTAGGTACATGACAGCAGTTCCTATTTTTAATGCGTGAATATCTTGGATATAACCTGTTTGCTGGGCTTTGAGTTCCATAGTGTGTTGAGCTTGTGGAAATAAGCTATAGTCATTGATAATTTCTGGATTTCCACCTTGGAATTCGATAACTTCTTGCATTTTTTTAATGGCTTCCCCATTGTCAATTTTTGTTTGAATAAGTTCTTTTGCTTGTTCAATGTTTTCTGTGATTTTTCCTAGAACGAGCATGTGAGCAGTGAGTATAATGGTAAGTTCATATAAATCGCCTTGTTTGATTTTGCCTTTGAGCATGTCAAATGCTTCTATCATTTCTAAAGCGTTTCCTACGTTTTTGCCTAGAGGTTGATTCATGTCTGTAATGAGAGCAACTACAGGATGGTTGAGTTGTTTTCCAATGGTTACAATGGATTCAGCAAGTTGTTTTGCTTTTGCAAATGTTTTCATAAATGCACCTTTGCCCCATTTTACATCCATAACTAGGGAATCTGTGCCTTCTGCAAATTTTTTGCTCAAGATGCTACCACAAATAAGTGGAATGCTTTCTACTGTTCCTGTAACGTCTCTCAATGCGTATAATTTTTTGTCGGCTGGTGCTAGGTTGGATGTTTGACCAATGAGGGCAATGTCTATTTTTTGCAGTTGATCTCGAAATTTGTCTATGGTTAAGTCGATTTTAAAGCCTGGAATGGATTCTAGCTTATCGAGTGTGCCTCCTGTATGACCTAGACCACGGCCGCTAATCATGGGAACGCAAAGTCCGCATGCTGCAGCAAGGGGACCAAGGATTAAGGAAACTTTGTCACCTACTCCGCCTGTGGAATGTTTGTCTACTTTGGGTTTATCAATTTCTGAAAGTTGGATGATGTCTCCTGATTTCATCATAGCTTCCGTAAGCCAACTTGTTTCTTCAGGTGACATGCCATTTAAATAGATTGCCATGAGAAGGGCGGAACTTTGGTAATCAGTAAAGTCTCCATTGACTACTCCCTGTACAAAGTATTGTATTTCTTCTTTTGTAAGGGTTTTGTTGTCCCTTTTTTTAATGATGATGTCTTGTGGAAACATAAATTCCCTTTCTTTATGAAATAGTTTGTTCCGTTTAAATGTTTGTTTCCTATACTAGAAAACGCTATAATTGGAGAAAATCCCATTTTTTTTCTACGTCATTCCTTTTTACTTGAAAAAAGCATATGAAATCGTATAAAATGTTATGAGTTATTTTTTCATTTAAAAAATGTTATAAATTATTTTTTTATTTTATATTTCCTATTTTATCACTTTACAGTTTTTTAAGGAAGAAAAAAATGAGGTTTCATGTTTTTTTCTTGTTTTTCTTTATTTTTGTCTTTACTGTAGTTGCAGAAGAAGAATTATATTATAATTTAAATAAAGGTACAGATATGGATATGACAAATATCTTACCTTCAATCCAATTGGAAGAAACATCTATTTATAGTGGCGATATGTTCCCTTCTTATAATGAACAATGCATACGTGTTGCATTAGGATATGGTTTGACATATGCTAATTTTGATTTTGATAGGCTAGGAATTATGAAGAATTCTTTTGCTCTTATCACAAAAGATGATATAGATTCTTTTCAACTTCAGAATTTTTTGCTAAATATAGGAATGAAACATGGTTTGCCAGCACCATTAGAATATTTTTCTATAGGATTTAATTTTGATTATCGCTATATGGCATTGAATGATTTGACTTTTGGAGCAATATCTCCAACTCATGTTATTTTAGAGGATGAATATGGGGTATGTGATATTCATACTTTATCTTTGATTTTTTTTGGCGAAATCCGCTATCCTATTAAAACAGATACTGGTAAATGGTTTTTTCCCTATTTACAAGCTGGAGTTGGAATCCATTGGGATATTGCTAGCAATGCAAATTTAGATTTGCACACTCCCAATATGGCAACTCAAGTGACTCTTGGTATGGAATATTTTTTAAAAACAAATCTTAGCTTATTTGTAGAAGCAAACTGGGTATACCATGATATTTCAAAAATTACTTATAAACCAGCTTCTGGTTGTTATTTTCCTGGAGATTTAGATATATCTTCTCTAGCATTCAAAGTTGGCCTAAATTTTTATTTTGATTTTTTTTAGGATATAATATATGAATAAATTGATTTGTTTTTTTCTTTTATTCTGTGTTTGTTCTGTTTTTGGACAACATAGAGCAGATATGCACAATATTCAAGCAATGTTGGCAGAAGAACATTCCAAAAATACAATCATGGTGCGTTTTATAGATACTGCCTTGGAAGAAGAACAAAGTGCTATTTTATCCAAATTGTTTCTTCAAAAACAAATAAAAATAAATTTAGTAAAAAATTTATATGTTCTTAAATTGCAAGACAATTCTTCGTTAGAAGAGGCTTTGCAAATTTTATTGTTGGAAGAAAAAGTACAATATGCTGTTCCTTCGTATAAAAGAAAATTATTAGGAACGTATCCCAATGATCCTGACCTTGGTCAACAATGGCATTTAGATAAAATTCAAGCTCCTCAAGCTTGGGATACACATACAGATGCATCTGATATTATCGTTGCTGTGATTGATTCAGGTGTAGATTATACGCATCCTGATTTAAAAGACAATATGTGGAATGATGGCCATGGAAATTGTGGATATGATTTCCATAATAATGACAATGATCCTATGGATGATAATGGTCATGGAACGCACGTTGCTGGAATTATTGGTGCTGTAGCTAATAATGGTATTGGAATTTCAGGAATATGTTGGCGTGTTAAGATTATGGCATTAAAATTCTTAGATGATGATGGATATGGCTATAATGACGATGCCATTCAATGCATGGACTATGCTGTAAAACATGGAGCTAAAATTTTAAACAATAGCTGGGGTGGATCAAAAGATTCAGATTTATATGAAAGAGGAAATGATCCTTTACTAGATGCTATTTGGGGAACTCATGATGCTGGTTGTTTATTTATTGTAGCAGCAGGTAATGAAAACAAAAATAATGATGAAGTTCCATCATATCCTGCAAATTATAAAGTACCCAATATTATTTCTGTAGGTGCAACAGATAAAAATAATAATAGAGCTTATTTTTCTAATTATGGTGTGCAAACAGTCCACCTTGCAGCACCTGGTGTAGATATTTACAGTACACTTCCTGATGACAATTATGATTTGGAATCTGGAACTTCTATGGCATGTCCTGTAGTGTCTGGTGCTGCAGCATTATGTTGGACAAAGTTTCCTATCCTGCGAAATATTCAAATTAAACAAAAAATACTCTATTCTGTTGATACTTTGCCAATAAAATGGAATATGACACAAGGACGTTTGAATGTAAAGAAATTATTAGAAGAACCTGAATTCATTAAAGTAAAGGGCGGCGGTGGTTGTAATCGCGGAACTCATGAAAATAATTCTATTTTTATCAGTTGTTTTATTTTAATTTTTCTTTATTATTTACAAAGAAGATTTAAACATACCATTGAGCATTAAATGAAAAAATTATGACTTCCATATACATACATATATAAGGAAGTCATCCTATTTTTATACAAAGGAGCCTTCTATGTGTTGTAAAATTCGAAATTTTTTTAAAATACGTTGTTTAAAGAAAAAAGTTGTAGACAATAAAGAGTTTCGTGAAAAAGAGTTTTTCCCTAAGTTAAAAGATATGTTGCATGACAATTGGAATAAAGTTAAAATTGAAATTTCAGAATCTGATGAGATGCTTCGTATTTTTTTAAAATATCTGAAACAAGAAGAGGTCACTCCAGAAGAGGAAAAAGCAGTAAAGACACAATTAAAAGATATTGCAAAAATAGTACCAGCTTTAGGAATTTTTATGTTACCAGGAGGCTCTATTTTCCTACCAGTATTAGCTAAAATATTGCCTTGGGATTTAATGCCAACAGCTTTTCAAAAAGAGGCATTAGAAACTCTCCAACCACCAGAAGAAGAGGATGACGATTCTATTCATTTTGCTGAAACGATTATTGAAGATATACAGTAAAGGAAAATAAAATGGGATTATTAGGTGGTATGCGATATTATATACGTGGGATTTTCTTTTTATTGATGCATCCTAATGTATTATTATATTCGCTTTTGCCTGGTGCTATTTCTTATGTGGGATATGGTGTTTTACATGATTATGGTATGAAAACGTACCATTATTATATGAATCTAATGACTACAGAGACGTCTACAGCATGGTACTATGCACCCATTCGATATGGTGGGCAAGCTTTGCTAGTTATGGCGATTTTTATTGTTTGCCTTTGTTTCTTTTTAATTTTAAGTTTTCTAAGTTCACCAGCACAACGATGGTTATCTGAACAAACAGAAATTGCTTTAACTGGAAGCAAAGGTGAAATAAAAAGAAAAAAAGGTTTTTTTAAGAGGTTATTTTCATCGATTTTTGGTACAATACATGCGATATTTGATATGGTTGTTTTGTTATTGATCGCATTGTGTATGAATTTTATTCCAGTAGTAGGCATAATTATTAGTGGATTGATTTCAAGTTATTTGATGGCTTCTACGTATTTTGAATTTCCCTTAGATCGCCGAGACTTAACGTATTCTGAAAGAAAAAAACTTTTGAAAAAAAATATAGGATATGTATTTGGTTTTGGTCTTTTATGTATGGCGTTCACTGCATTACCTTCTTTTATGGACATGATTTTTACAAGTAAATATAATATTATTCTTTCTGTTTTTATCGTCCCTTGTCATGTAGTAGGGGCAACTTTGCTATGTGTAGAGAAAATTGCACCTTCCAATTAAGGATACAGTTTCATGTTGCAAAAATTTGGTGAAATTGCGTTAGATATGGGATTTATAAATTCTGAACAATTGGTAGAATGTTTAGATTTCCAAAAAAAATGGGATGCTAAGGGTCGTCCACATCGTATGTTAGGTATTATTATGGCAACAAAAGGGTATCTCCATACAAATCAAGTGAGTACGATTCTAAAACAACAGGAACAAATGAAAACTATATATTCCTCTGAACCTCCTTTGGCGGCATCAATGTTGGATGCTGAAAAGGGAAAAGAAGAAATTTTTCATACAACAAAAGAAGTGCCAAATTTAGAGCATGCTCCCAACACAGAAATTAAAAATGCTGACATTGTCCTTGATGATTTATTTATAAATGTACCTAGTTTAGAGCATGCTTCCAACATAGAAATAAATGTGCCTAGTTTAGAAAATATCCCTAACACAGAAATTAAAAATGCTGACATTGTACCTGAAAATTTATTTGTAAATATGCCTAGTTTAGATCATGTACCTAACGCAGAAATTAAAAATGCTGGCGTTGTACCTGAAAATTTATTTGTAAATATGCCTAGTTTAGATCATGTACCTAACGCAGAAATTAAAAATGCTGGCGTTGTACCTGAAATGCCAGATTCGGATTTATTTGATCAAGTACCTAGTTTAAATCATGTACCTAACGCAGAAATTAAAAATGCTGGCATTGTACCTGAAATGCCAGATTCAGATTTATTTGATCAAGTACCTAGTTTAGATCATGTACCTAACGCAGAAATTAAAAATGCTGGCATTGTACCTGAAATGCCAGATTCAGATTTATTTGATCAAGTACCTAGTTTAGATCATGTACCTAACGCAGAAATTAAAAATGCTGACATTGTACCTGAAATACCAGATTCAGATTTATTTGATCAAGTACCTAGTTTAGAGCATGTACCTAACGCAGAAATTAAAAATGCTGACATTGTACCTGAAATGCCAGATTCAGATTTATTTGATCAAGTACCTAGTTTAGAGCATGTACCTAACGCAGAAATTAAAAATGCTGACATTGTACCTGAAATGCCAGATTCGGATTTATTTGATGAAATTCCAAATTTAGAGTATGCATCGAACGCAGAAATTAAAAACGCTGGCATTGTACCTGAAATGCCAGATTCAGATTTATTTGATGAAGTCACAAGTCCAATGAATATAAGTGCAGAAGCATTGCATGCGATTCCTAGTGATGAAACATTGCATGCGATTCCTAGTGATGAAACATTGCATGAGATTCCTAGTGATGAAACATTGCATACGATTCCCAATGCAGAAGCATTGCATGTGATACCCAATGCAGAAGCACTGCATTCGATTCCTAATGCAGAAGCATTGCATGTGACACCTAATGATGAAACATTGCATATTATTCCAAATGCGGAGGCATTAAATGTAATTCCAAATGCTGAAGCGTTAAATGTGTTTGAAGAAGTGATAAGTCCTACAAATATAAATATGAAAACCGAAGCAATAGAAATGATTCCAAATGCAGAGGTATTGGATAATGTCTTATTCAACCAAGACGTTGTTCAAGGATTTAACATAGGAGAAATGTCACCGGATGAATTTTTTGATTTGCCTAAAAATGAAGCAATACCAGCACAAAATGATGAAAATATTGTTTTAGAGAATATTTTTGAAACAGATTTTTTAGATGGTGTAGGCCTTGAAAATGATAAGGTTGGAGAATTTCCATCTGAGGATGTGTTTCAAAAACATTCAATAGATAGTTGGAATGATAATATTCCTTCTGAAATAAAGTTGGACGCTGTTTATTCTGATATTTTTGATGGAACCCCATATAAGGATCTAGATAATACAACTTATTCTACTATAGATGATTCTGGACAAGAATATGCTTTAGATAATTTTTCGCAATCAAAACAAGGAGATAATCCTTTTGAAACATTTGGTTTTAGTCCTATAGGTGAGGCTTGGGATTTAGATACACCTTCTTCTAAAAAAATGGATCCTATTTTACCTATATCTTCTATAGATGCAGAAATAACACGACCTTTACAGACTCCTCAACCTTCCTCAATTTCTTCCACGGATAATGTACCTACTTACACAGGGAATAATAGGGTATCTAATGTGTTACAACAGATTGAGGATATGTCACTTGCTTTAAAACAAAATGCAATACAAAATGAAGAAAAGGCACCTGTAAAACGTCCTCATGTGAAAAAACGCTCTCGTTATTTAGAAAAAGCGAAAATGTCTCGAAAGGCAAGTACTAGACAAATAGCTACTAAAAAAAATAATATATGGTTGTATATTGGTACTCATTTTGTTTTAGTGTGTATTTTTATAGGAATTCTTTTTATTATTCATCAAACGTCTTCTCCTCAAATAATTCAAACACAACAAGAGAACACACAAGGTATAACACCTCCTAGCAACAATATAGAAAAACAAATACAAAATGAAGCTGAAATAATAAAGCAACAATTAGAAGAGAATTATGCATTAGCACATAGATCTATAGAGAAAAATAATTTTCGTGATGCAGATATATTTATTAAAAATGTTATTAGTCAAGACGAAAATTATAAAGATATTCGATTTTTTCAAGCAAAATGTGCATGTCATGATGGCTATTATAATAGTGCATTGACGTTGTTAAAAAATTATACACCTTCGCCTGAGATGGTACATCAAGTCGCTCTTTTAACAGCACAATGCTATGAGAAAAATAATAACTGGGACGATGCACATCAACAATATGACAGTATTCCTGAAAGTGCAGTAGAATATAAAACGGCAATGATAGGGAAAGCAAAATTATATCTAGCACAAGAAGAATTTTTAAAGGCTTTAGACTTTATATATAGAGCTCGAAAAATTGAATCTGCCATTGGTTCCCTAGAATTAACAGAAATACAAACGCAAGCTATTAAAAAGTTGAAAAATGATTTTAATAATAATAGAGAAAAAGCATTAAATGATATCCAAGAATATATAAAAATAGATAAGGATTATGTTTTTTATTATCAAATACGAGCTCAAAATACTTGGGATCAAGATCCTAAAAGTGCATTCGAAGATATACAATATGTTATGAAATATTATCAACCAGATAAACCTAGTAGTGTAAGTAGGAACGATCAATTATTGTTAGAAAGAGACCTTATTTTAAATATAGAATTATACTTATATTTATTAGTAAAAGTAAAGTCTTCCAACACACGAGAAGAAGCAAAAAAATATTTACAAGGTAATAGAAAATATTTATCGCATATGGCATTATATGCTATGTATAAAACTTCGAAAAATAAGAGGGTAAAAGAAACGTATGCCAATCTTTTATACAAAGTGTTTCAAGCAAGAGAGGCGTATCTGAGTGCAAACCAAGAAACAAATGAATTATTCATGGCAGATTGGATGAAAGATGCTATGGATGATGTAAAAAAGAATGTTGGGACAAAAATATTACAAAGAGATATTCCAGCAAAATATATAAAAAAAGTGATCGATATCAAAATATATTTTATGAATTTACAGCAACAAGCTAATTTTCAGCAAGGAGATATTATCGTTGGAATTAACAATCAACCTATCTATTGCTTTGAAGAAATTTTAACAAAAGCACCACAAGGTAATACTAAATTGTCAATCCAACGTCGTGATAATACAATGGATATTGATATCACTACTGATATCAATATAAACTTTTTATATGTCATTGACATTAAAGGAAATTAGGAGTATTTTCTTGGAAATTTGTAAAATCAATGATTCTTCTTATATATTAAAAAATAAAGCAGGAAGTATATTATTTTCCAAAGAAAAATGGGAAGATTTATATTATTCTGTACCTTTACCACAAGGTCATTTTCATCGTCTCTTGCAAGACAATATTTGTAGTACAAAACAAGAGAGAATTCTTCTGCGTCAAATGTTGGAAGCGGATTCTGATAATGTATTGGAAACTTTGCAAGAACAAATACAAAATATGTCTATAGATTAAGTAATATTCTATGTATCGATATATAAGTATTTATACATAAGTATGTTATAATTCACAACAAAACTTCTATTGAAGGATAGATTCGTCCAAAAATTATATAAATAAGGGGAAACTATGAAAAAAATTTTAGTAACTGGCTCCATTGCGTATGATTATATCATGCACTTTAATGATATATTTTCACAACATATTCTTCCAGAAAATCTCAAAATTTTAAATGTTAGTTTTACAGCTGATAAAATGAGCAAAAATTTTGGTGGAACTGCAGGCAATATTTGTTATAGCCTTAGCCTTTTACAAGAAAAGCCTCATATTTTTAGTAGTGTAGGACAAGATTTTGACGAATATAGAAAACGAATGGAAGAATTGAATATCAACACAGAATATGTGCATGTTTATCCAGATGAATGGACTGCTTCTGCTCATATAATCACAGACCAAGATGACAATCAAATCACAGCTTTTCATGGTGGTGCTATGTTGAAAAATAATATTAGTATTCGACCTATTTTAGAAAAAGAGTGCTTTGATTATGCGATCATTGCTGCAGATGGACGTGATGGAATGCTTCTTCATTCAAAAGAATTAAAAGAAGCAAATATACCTTATATTTATGATCCAGGTCAATCTCTTCCTTCATTTCAAAAAGAAGAACTTCGTACACTCATAAAAGGTGCAAAAATTGCTATTATGAATGAATATGAAAAGAATCTTTTATTAACAAAAGCTGAGTTATCTGAACAAGATCTTTTACAAAATCTTGAATTTCTTCTTATTACAAAAGGTGGAAAAGGCAGTGTAATGTACCAAAGAGATAAAGAACCTGTTGTGATTCCACCTGCAAAAGCGAAAAAAGTTGTAGATCCTACAGGTGCAGGAGATGCATATCGAGGAGGATTACTAAAAGGTTTACTTTTAGATTTACCTTTACAAGAAGCAGCATATTTAGGATCTGTAGTAGGCTCGTATGCTGTGGAACATGTAGGTACACAGTCTTATTCGTACACACCAGAACAATTTATCCAACGTTTTATAGATAGTTATGGAACTAGAGAATATTTAGAAAAGCTTTTTGTATAATTTCTCTCTTGTTCTTTTTTAAAATTTATGAGTCGAATCTTTTTTTTAAAATTTAAAAAAAAGAATTCCCTTGTTTTTTATTTATTATATACTTTACTCAGTTTACAGTTTAATAAAGAAGTAAGGGAGGATTTATGTCAGCAGAGAGAAAAACAATTAGCACAATGGCAGGACCATACATTGCTGTATTTGATTCTGGCGTAGGTGGTTTAACCGTTTTAGCTGAGCTATTAAAGGCATATCCTAAACACTCTTTCCTATATTTAGGAGATACTGCCAGAGTCCCTTATGGCACAAGGAGTTCCTCTTTAGTGATTCGATATGCTTTAGAGGCAACTTGGTTTTTAACTCGTTATCCTTTAGATTGTCTTGTGATTGGATGCAATACAGTCAGTGCTGTGGCAATCCCATCTTTACGTGCTGCAAATCCTAATGTTGCGATTTTAGATGTGATTACACCTGGAGCACAATCTGCTGTAGAATCCACAGTAACAGGGAAAATTATGGTCTTGGCAACAGAAGGAACGATTGCAAGTCGTGCGTATGAAAAGGCGATCCATGCTTTGGAACCTGAGGCAGAAGTCATTGGAATACCATGTCCCTTGCTTGTATCTTTAGCAGAAGAAGGCATTACAAAAGGTGAAATTCCAGAATCTATCATACGACATTATATTTCTAAAAAACTTGATGAAGAAATCGATACCATTGTTCTAGGATGTACTCATTTCCCTTTATTTCGAAATACTGTTCAAGCAATTGTAGGAGATAAAATCAAAGTGGTAGACTCTACTGGTCCATTGGTGAAAAAACTCAAAACATATTTAACACCTATAGGAGATTCCACTAAACAACGACTTCGTATGTTTACCACAGATTTGCCCGAGAGATTTATGAAAATTGGAGTGACTTTTTTAGAACGTCCTATAGACGAACCTACACTTTTAGATTTAGAATCTATGTTTTATCGTCAATATCATCAATATAAAGACGAAGATTATTAAATAGAGAAACAAAGATTATGAATAGGAGATGGTAATGCATAAGGCACAATTACTGAGACAATTATTTGCAGAAAAAAAAATAATTCGCATTATGGGAGCTCATAATGGCATGAGTGCAAAGCTTGTAGAAGAAGCTGGTTTTGAAGGCATTTGGGCATCTGGTTTAGAAGTTAGCACTTCGCATGGTGTACCTGATGCCAATATATTAAGTATGAAAGATCAACTGGAAGCCTGTATTTCTATAAATGATGCTACGAACATTCCCATTATTGTAGATGCCGATACTGGTTACGGTAATTCCAATAATGTAGAATTTATGGTGAAAAAATTTGAATCTGCAGGCATTGCAGGAGTTTGTATTGAAGATAAGCTTTTCCCAAAAGTTAATAGCTATATACTGGGACGACAAGAACTTGCTCCCATTGGTGAATTTGTAGGCAAAATTCTTGCTGCAAAAGAAATGCAAAAAACATCAGAATTTTGCGTTTTTGCTCGCGTAGAAGCCTTGATTGCCAACCAAGGCATGGCAGAAGCTATAAAGCGTGCCACAGCATATGCAAAAGCAGGTGCAGATGCCATTTTCATTCATTCTAAAAGTAAAGATATGGCAGAAATTCAAGAATTTATTCAAAAATGGAACGAATCTACCCCTTTAATGGTATGTCCGACAAGTTATCCTGATTTTACAGTTGCAGAAGCTGAAAAAACAGGGAAAGTCAAAATTTATATTTTTGCAAATCATGGAATTCGTGCTGCTATTTACAACATGGAACGAGTCATGGCACAATTAGAACAGACTGGTGACATTCGATCTGTAGAACATCAAATCGCACCTATGAAAAAAGTCTTTGAAATCCAGACCATGCCTACCATGAAAGAACATGAAAATATGTATAAAAATGGAAGCCCCAAAGTTCAAAATATTTTAAATCAAATTATTAAGGAATAAAATAATTAAAATTATTGAGGAATAACTATGCTCACTTGCCAACAAATGCACAACATTCTCAAAGAACATAAACTTGATTTTTTCGCAGGCGTTCCAGACAGTGTTTTTAAAGAATGGCTTAAATATTTAGACAATTGTTCCGATTTTACGCATATTGCTGCTAGCAATGAATGCGATGCCATTGCCTTGGCAACAGGCTATCATTTATCAAGTGGAAATATTGGCGTTGCTTATATGCAAAATTCGGGGCTTTGCAATGCTCTTAATCCGTTGACTTCACTTACAGATAAAGAAGTGTACTCCATTCCTATGATCCTTCTCATTGGCTGGCGTGGAAAACCAGGCGAACATGATGAACCACAACATATTAAAATGGGACGCATTACAATTCCTATTTTAGAAACATTAGAGATTGCCTATTCTATTCCAGAAGGAAACGAAGACAGCATGAAACAAGCTTGGGACACTGCATGTATCTATACAAAAGAACATGAAGCACCTTATGCAATTGTTTTGCAAAAAGGAATGTTTGAAAAATTTGATGCACCAAAACAAGAAACAACATATTCACTTACACGTGAACAAGCACTAGAAAAAATTTTACAACACACACCACCACAATATGCTTTTGTTTCTACTACTGGTTTTCTCTCTCGTGAACTTTATGAATATCGAGATAGAAACAACCAAAGCCATGCAACTGATTTTTATACTGTGGGATCTATGGGTTGTTCTTTATCGATTGCTGCTGGTATTGCATTAGGAAACCCTAAACAACAAGTTCTTGCATTAGATGCAGATGGTGCTGCCCTTATGCATTTAGGTTCTTGGGCACCTTTAGGAAATGGCAATTATACAAATTTACGCCATATTTTATTTGACAATGCTTGCTATGAATCTACAGGAGCACAGCCTACGCAATCCAGTCATATCAATTTTTGTCAAATTGCCCTAGCTATTGGTTATAAAAAGGCAACACAAGTGGAAAATATGGAACAACTGCAATGTGCGTTGACGCAATTTTTTCAACAAGAAGGTCCCTGTCTCCTTGTAGTCAAAATTAAACAAGGCTACAGAAAAGATTTAGGAAGACCAAAAACAAAACCAAAAGAAAACAAAAAGTTTTTCATGAATTTTTTACAACAATCCGTATAGAAAACAAAATAAATTTTGTAATTGCAGAAACTTTATGATAAACTAGAGTGTTAGAATATTCACATTTTCATTCCTTTCATTGATTTGTCTTTACAATCAATGAAAAGAATGAACAAATACTTATTTTGTTTCTTAGGTTTTTCATTAGGGTATGCTAGGATTATGCCAGAGTATAACATCGGAGATATAATAGATTCACGATATCAACTCAAAAAATTACTTGGGGGTGGTAGAGTTGGAAAAGTATATTTAGCCAGAGACCAACAACAAGAGCAAGATGTTGCCATAAAACTATTAACAGATCGCCTCAATTCTGAAAAAGAACAAGCGTCTTTTTTACGAGAATTTGATGCAGTTAAAAACTTAAAACATCCAGGTGTTGTTAAAGTCTATGAGCAAGGTCCAGGCTATTTTACTATGGAATACGTGGATGGCGACTCTTTGTCCAAACTTAAAGAATGTGATGTATCGCAAATTTTCGACCTAGGTATCGACATTACACGAGTTTTAGAATATATTCACCGCCAAGGAGTAATCCATCGTGATTTAAAACCAGACAACATTAAAATCACGCCCTTTGGTCAAGTCAAGATCATGGACTTTGGATTTGCCATTGGTCATAATGTCACCAATTTAATTACTTCTGGCCAACATAATATTGCAGGAACATTGAATTATATGGCTCCTGAAGTCATTAAAGGATTTGAAGTCGATCCTCGAGCAGATTTATATACATTAGGAATTATTTTATACGAGCTTGTTACTGGTACTTTACCTTTCAAAAGCTCAGATTTGCTGACTACAGTAGTCAAACAAATAGAAATGAATCCGCCTATGCCTAGTGAACTCAATCCCAAAGTTACGCCAGGTTTCGAATCCATTATTATAAAACTTATCGCAAAATCGCCTTCCAAACGTTTTCAATCTGCTGATGAACTTTTGAGTGCTATGATGCGATTGGCTGGGCGTTCTGAAATCTTAAAAATCAAAATTGACAAAGGACGTAAATTTCTTTATCCTGCTAAATTTTGTGGTCGAGAAAAAGAACTTGAACTATTAAAAAATAGTTTTCAAAAATCTATGCGTGGTCGTAGCAGTTTTGTTCTTATACAAGGCGATGAAGGATATGGAAAATCTAGAATTATCAATGAATTCAAGGCACAAAACGCAACAGAAGGAATTATTTTTTTAGACGTGATATGCGATAGTAGTATGAGTGATGATTTTTCTCCTTTTCCACAATTAATATACGAAGCATTCAATACATTAGAAAAAATTGATATTTCCTATTTGATGGGATTAGTAGAAAAATGGGGTGAACTTTTATTACCAATTGTCCCTTCTTTAATGCATAAATCTTATATGCATGGAATTGAGCCTAAAACAGATTTTCAAGGCGAACAAAACATGCATAATATAGAGCCTAAAACAAATATTCAAGGCGAACAAAACATGCATGATATAGAGCCTAAAACAAATATTCAAGGCGAACAAAACATGCATGATATAGAGCCTAAAACAAATATTCAAGGCGAACAAAACATGCAGGAAATGGAGTCTAAAACAGATCTCCAAGGCAAACAAATCATCCAACATCTTTGTCAATTTTTCGTAGAAGTTTCACGTCAATATGCTTTAGGCATTTTTTTAGATGATTTAGATTGGTTAGGAACTCATAATACATTGCTTCTTTTACAACTCATCGAAGCTAGCCAAGACCATTCCATTTTTATTTGTGGCACATACAAAAGTAATGCTAATACAGATGAAAATACGATTGAACGCATTCTTCCAAGATTACACAATCGAAAACTTTGTGAAAAAATCAGTCTAGTACCCTTAACTTTGGAAGAAACAAATCAAATGATTGGTTCCATGATTGGGCAAGAATCCTTTAAACAAGTACTAACAGAAAGAATCTACGAAATCACACGCGGAATTCCATTATTAGCAGAAGAGACCATGAAAATTCTAGCAGATGATGGTCTAATCTATCGCCGTGGTGGAGTTTGGATTATTGATATTGATGATATCCGAAAAATTCGTCGTCCCAATGTATTAGAAGAAGTACTCCTCAAAAAATACGAAGAACTTGATAATAATGACCAAAAAATTTTGCAAATTGCTACAGTGTTTAGACGAAAATTTGATATTAGCTTATTAGAAAAAATTTACGAATCCCCAGATGACAATTTACAAACACGCATCCAAAATTTAATTAGTTCACGATTTTTAATGGGTAGAGAAACAAAAATACAAATTGTTTCTCCTCAATTAGCAGAACTCATTTATGAAAAAATTACGCCAAAGAATCAACAAAAATTTCATGCAAAAATTGCCCATCAACTAGAACAAATTTCAACTTATGAACATAAAGTAGAAGAACTAGCACACCATTATTTACATGCAAATCAAAAACATAAGGCCATGCAATATTTAATTGCAGCAGGAGAGCAATTTGAAGCAGAATATGCATACGAGTCTTGCATTAAATTTTATAAAAAAGCCTTAGAAATTAGCAAAGAAAAAAAACTTTCCGAAAATACATTGCTCATGTATGAAAAACTTGGTCATATTTATTACTTATCTGGCCAGCATGACATTGCTTTAGAATATTATTTAGAAGGCTTACAAAAAGCAAAAGAACAAAACAAAAGCGAAGAAGAATTTAATAAAGGTTTAGGACTATGCTATTATAATAAAGGCAATTTCAACGAAAGTAAAAAATATTTTCAAATTCTGCTTGATTCCCTACGCAAACAAAAATGCAATATGGTAAAAGAATTGAATTTAGCTGCAGATATACACATTGCGATTGGTGAACATGAAGAAGCAGAAAAACTATTGCGAGAGGCTGTGGAATATTCGCACGAAGGGAACAAAGAACTCTTAGTTTCTATTTACAGTTCGCTTGCTAAACTCAATTTTATGCGTGGATATTGGGGAAATGCTCAAATATATTATGCTAAAGCCTTAGATTATCTACATCATTCCCGAGATTATCGTTTAAAAGCAAAAATTAGCTTAGGCACTGCCCAAGTTTATTTGCACCAAGGTCGCACGCTAGAAGCTTATAAATACATGGAAGATGCCTTGTATTTCTGCCATTTAACAAGCGATCGTGAACAGCGACTCATGACAGAAATTGATTTGGGCAAACTGTTTGAATACCAAGGTCAACTCATTCGAGCTAAAGCAATATATTCTGAATGTTTAGAATTAGCACAAGATTTAGACATGAAACAAGGACGTGCTTTATCGTATTTAGGCTTAGCAAAAATTCATACTCTGAATGAAAATTTTATGGAAGCACTCTATGATTTAAGACAAGGCCAAGCATTGTTCCAAACACTACAACTTGATTTATATATGATAGAATGTTACTTATTATTAGCAAACATCTACTTTGGACAAGGCGAATACGAAAACGCTGAAGAACAATATGGAAAAGCAGAAGAAACATTAATTCATGTGAATATTAAATGGAAACTCAGTGCAGTGTATATGGGATTGGCAAGCATATACCAAAAATTAGGGAAATTAGATAGAGCCAATAAAACACTGAATAAAGCATTGAGAATCGCTAAAAAATACGATGATAGTATTATGTTGGGTCAGATCCATACACAATACGGCTTATTTTGTGCAGAACAAAATTTACATAAAGAAGCTATAGAACACTTTGTATCTGCCATTGTATTCTTAGAACGCACTACTTGTAACCTTATCTTGGCACAATCTTATTATGAATATGGTCGTACATTACTACAATTTGAAAGACGAGGCGACCATGGATTTCTTAAAGTTGCCTTGCACCAACTAGAAAAAGCATATGACATATTTTCAAAATCTGGCTTAACTGCTATGAACAATAAAGCTGGTCTATTGATCAAAGAATGCCAACGGGAAAAAAGCAATGATTTTTATAAACGAGATCTAAGTAAAAAAGTACGAGAAATCGGACGCGATATTATAGAACTAAAACGAGACAGTTTACAAGAGATACAAGATATTAGAAAGCAACTTCAACAAGAAATCGAGGATAACATGGATTTCGCAGAAGTAGAAAAAAAACTAGCTGAGCTAGAATCTAAATTTAACCAACAAATCGAAAAATTACAAACAGAAAACTCGGGACTTTTGGAACAAGTAGAAACATTGAAAGAAGAACGCGAAAGTCTATTGACATTGCAAAAAATATCCAATACGATCAATACAGTACTTGATTCTCAAAAACTTCTCAATCTCATTATGGATATGGTTGTCCGAGAACTTCGAGCTGAACGTGGATTTCTAGTCATATTAGAAAATAATGATACCTTTAACTACAAAGCAGCAAGAAACATTGACCAGGAAGAAATGACGCACCAAGATTTTATTTTGTCTAAAAGCATTGTCACAAAAGTAATTAAAACAGGAGAACCTGTTCTAACCTCTGATGCCCAAGCAGATTCCCGTTTTCAGTCTGAGTCTATCATTGATTTAAAGCTTCGTTCCATTCTTTGCGTTCCTTTTAAAATCAAAGATCAAGTCATTGGAGCCGTATACCTAGACAATCGATTTGTTTCTGGTCTATTTACAGAAAAAAATCTTGATTTTCTTGTTGCATTTTCAAATCAAGCAGCCATTGCTATTGAAAATGCGTTTCTGTACGAAGAAATTCGAGAAAAAGAACGCATGGAACAAGAAATTTGCATTGCAGCTCGCATCCAAGCTGGTCTTCTTCCTAAAGCCATTCCAAAAATTCCAGGGCTAGAAGTATTTGGAAGAATGGTACCAGCAAGACAAGTCGGAGGTGATTATTACGACTTTATCCAATCTTCCAATAACAATATTTTAACTCTTGTCATTGGCGATGTTGCAGGAAAAGGTGTTCCTGCAGGTTTAGTCATGGTTATGGCACGACTTTTGCTTCACCATTTTCTTGTAGATTTAGAATACACCCAACGACAGACTTTAATTAGTACAAATAAAATTTTAAAAGACAACACAGAACCATTTGTATTCATGTCCCTATTGCTAGCACAATGGGATGCACAAAACCATAAATTTCGCTACACAGGGGCAGGCCATGAAAATCTCCTTGTTTGTCGTTTCCAAGATAAAAAAATCGAAGTCATTCCTGCAGGTGGTATGGTTTTAGGCGTACGTGATGACATTGAATTGTCCTTGCAAGAAAAAGAAATCGAACTCATGCCAGGAGATACCATTATATTTTACACAGATGGCGTAACAGAATGCGTTTCTTCCACAGGTGACATGCTAGAATTAGAAGGTTTTCTAAGTATGGTACAAAAATATATTGGAAAAGCACCTCGCGACCTTGTATCTTGTTTATTCAATGAACTTATAGAATATATAGGAAACAGCGAACAAAGAGACGACATTACATTAACTGCTATTCGGAAACTATAAAACATGCAAAACATCTATGGATACACATTAACTCAATTGCAACAAATCATACAAAAACATAACTACCCAAGCTACGTAGCCTTACAAATTGCACAATGGATATATTCTAAACACACGCATGACTTTCAACAAATGACCAATTTATCACATAAACAACGCACTACACTTTCTCAAAACTACAACATTGTTGCTGAAAAACCTATATCCTATCAAACATCAAAAGACAAAACAAAAAAATACCTTTACCAATTTCCTACTGGTAAAGTAGAAACAGCTTGGATACCAGATAAAGATAGAAGCACTATCTGCTTATCTTGCCAAGTAGGTTGTAAACGAGCATGTTCCTTTTGCATGACAGCACGACAAGGTTGGCAAAACAACTTAACATCAGGTCAAATTCTCGCACAATATGCATCTTTACCAGAACGAGACCAAATCACAAACTTTGTATACATGGGAATGGGCGAACCCATGGATAATTTAGAAAATGTACTACATTCCCTTGAAATTCTTACATCTGAATATGGGTATTATCAGAGCAATTCCAGAATCACAGTTTCTACTATTGGCATCATTCCTAGTATGATTCCTTTTTTAGAACAAACAAAATGTCGGTTTGCTATTAGCCTACATAGTCCATTTCAAGAACAAAGAGACAAAATCGTACCAGGTGCTAAACAATATCCATTAACAGAACTATTTCAAACACTTAAAAAATACACATTTGATGAGCATCGTCGCCTTACATTTGAATATATTGTTTGGGAAAATATCAATCATAGCCAAGAACATGTAGAACAACTTTATTATTGGATGAAAGACCTAAACTGCCGACTCAATCTCATCCATTATCACTCGATTCCTAATCAACCATTTCCTAGTGCAAGTACAAAAACATTACTAAACTTTCAATCACAACTCCAAAAAAAGGGCATTTCCACTACTATTCGAAAATCAAGAGGGCAAGATATCAATGCAGCATGCGGTCTATTATCCACTTTGGACAAGAGAAGCCATGAGTGAACAAGAAAAACAAAAAAACGACAGTTTTGAAGCATTGGCAAAATCATTGTCGTTCAATTCTATGTCGTTTCAAAAAAATAATTTATTACGACAACCATTTCCCAATGCAGAAAATTCTATGTCTTCCATTGATTTTGTGGTAAAAAAAGACATTTCTGAACCAAAAGAACCTCCATTATTGGAAGGCGATATTCCAACTGTAATGCTCAAACCTTTAGAATCTGAAACACCTACTGTCCAACAGACAAAAATATCAGAAATTATTCCCCCATCTTTAGAACAAAGAGAGCCAACACCACCTTTTGTCCCTACTCAACAAAGAGTAGTATTGCCACGATTCCAAGAAAATACGCGATTCCCCAATGCCATTACATTCCAAGATACTACACCAGATGCACTCAAAACAACTGAATCTCAAAACTCAACTGAATCAGATCCTCTTGGCTTAATTGGAGTGATACTCTCTGGAAAATATCGAATCACAAAATTTTTAGGAAAAGGGGCTATGGGGTCAGTATATGCTGCAAAACATGTACTTTTAGACACAGAACGAGCCATGAAATTCCTATGTAAAGATGAAGAAGTCGACGAAGTAAGCATTAAACGATTTATTCGAGAAGCAAAAACAGCAGAACAGATTCAGCATCCCAACATTGTGCGAGTTTACGATATTGAAGAAAAAGGACGTTTTTACTACATCATCATGGAATATGTAGATGGAGAAGGTATTGCATCCATTGTCCGACGCAATGGTCCCATGACAGAATTAGAAGCTATTGACGTGATTCTACAAGCTGCACAAGGATTAGCTTGTATACACGAAGCCAATTTAATCCATCGAGACATTAAACCTTCTAATTTAATGACAACAAAAGATGGCATTGTCAAAATCGCAGATTTTGGCATTGTGAAAGAAGTCAAGGCAGATAACACAGTCACATCTTCCGATATTGTTCTTGGAACACCCCAATTCATGGCACCAGAACAAATTAAAAACGAATTCATCGATAGTCGTGCTGACATGTACGCTCTTGGATCTACATTTTATTTCCTAGTTACAAACCGCCATGTATTTGCAAATAACAACGGACAAATACAACTACTATATAGAGTGCTGAACGATATACCAAGTTCTCCACAAGTATATAATCCATCACTCACACCAGAACTTTGTAACATCATATTGAAAATGTTAGAAAAAAAACCAGAAAACCGTTATCAAACTATGGAAGAACTCATCCAAATTTTAACACAATATAAAGAACAAAAATATCCATCTATGCAGAGCAACTTTGCAATAAAAGATATACATCACAACGAAGAACAAAATACTTAGCGAAGAACAAAATACTTAGTAATACAGGAAAAAACATGGCACGAATAGACGCATTCTTTAGATTCATGAAAGCACAGGGTGCTTCAGACTTGCATTTGGCTGCAGGAAGTGTTCCCTTACTAAGAATTAAAGGAGAACTCCAACGCATCAAATACAAAGAACTAGACGATGACGAATTGCAAGAACTTCTCTTTGAAATCTGTCCAGAATATAAACTTAAACAATTTGATGAAACAGGCGACATTGATTTTGCATATGCGTTAGAAGGAGTAGGACGCTTTCGTGCCAATTACTTTCAACAACTCAAAGGGAGTGCTGCAGTCTTTCGTCAAATTCCAACAGAAATTTTAACTGTAGCACAACTTGGATTACCTCAAGTTGCTCGCCGATTTGCATTACTTAAAAAAGGTCTTGTACTTGTTACAGGACCTACAGGAAGTGGCAAATCCACTACATTGGCTGCCATCATTGACTATGCCAATAAAATCCGAAAAGACCATATCCTTACTATTGAAGACCCTATAGAATTCGTACATCAACCTTATAATTGTCTTGTCAATCACCGAGAAGTTGGAAAACACACAAAATCCTTTGCATCAGCATTGCGAGGTGCTTTACGAGAAGACCCTGACATCATTCTCATTGGTGAAATGCGTGACTTAGAAACTATCTCTCTTGCTTTAGAAACAGCTTCTACAGGTCACCTAGTATTTGGAACATTGCATACACAATCTGCTGTAAAGACCATTGATAGAATCATCGAAGTATTTCCTACTGGTCAACAAGAACAAGTCAGAAATACATTGAGTGATACATTAAAAGGAGTCATTGCGCAAATTTTATTCAAACGAAAAGATGGTAAGATTTCTTGTGCACAAGAAATCTTAGTCCACACTCCAGCTGTTGCCTCTCTGATTCGAGAACATAAAACACACCAACTCATCAATATGATACAGACAGGGAAAAAACTCGGCATGAAAACACTAGACGACTCCATACAAGAACTTCTAGATCAAGACCTCATCTACCCAGAAGATGCTTTTGACAAAGCCATAGACAAAGAACGATTCGTGGGATATTTAAAAGAAATACCAGAAGAATATAAGGAAATGTTCCAAAAAAATACAAATGCAACTAAATACACAAACAGCTAATATTTTTAAAAATAATAAAAAATGCTTAAAAAAGGCACAAATTATGCTACGAAACGATATTGATCAAATTCTAATTTCCTTGTTAGAAATTCCTAACATCACCAACATCAACATCACCGTAGGAAAACCTTTTCAAGTGCAAGATGACGAAGGACTACATCCCGTTACATTCCAACCACCTATCCTACAACTCACACCATACCAAACAGAAATGATTGCATTAACTTTATTGCAAAACAACCCAATACATATTCAAGAATTATTAGTAAAAGGATCCTGCGAGTGTAGCTATCCCATTGGTGCAAAAATGCGAATTCGCGTCAATATATTTAAACAAAGAGGCCATTTCACCATCATAATACGAAAACTTAGTGAACAAGTTCCTAGCTTTAACAACCTCATCTTGCCAGCAGTCTTTCAAAAAATCGCTAAAGAAACAAAAGGACTTCTTTTATTTTGTGGAACTATAGGAAGCGGAAAATCTACATCTTTGGCAACGATTCTCAATGCTATTAATCAAGAACGCCCTGTCCATGTTATCACACTCGAAGACCCTATAGAATTCGAATACCCTATCCATCAAGCTACTATCAGTCAACGAGAACTAGGTAGTGACTTTAAAAAAATGTCAGACGGATTTCAAGATGCTCTCCGCCAATCTCCCCATGTTCTCATGATTAGCGAAATTAAAGACAAAGAAACACTTGAATTAGCACTCACAGCAGCTGAAAACTATCTTGTTTTAGCTACATTTCAAGCTTCCAACATCAGTCAAGCCATTTACAAAATTATCAACTATTTTCCTAATCAAGAAGAAGATATCAAAGCCAGACTTATAGATACATTCCGTTGGATTCTTTGCCAAAAACTACTTCCTTGTAGAAAAGAAGTCATCAATCACCCTAAAATCCAAAACAATAAAATTCCTATTTTCGAAATCTTAGCCAATCACTTTAAAACAAGAACAATCATTTTACAAGGTGAAACAGAAAATAAACAATTCTACGATATTATGGAAAAAGGCACGTCAGGAATGCAAACATACGATCAAAACATCCTATTTCTATATAAAAAATTAGTGATTACAGAAGAAACAGCCAAAATAAACAGTGTTCGAAAAACAGTAGTTACCTTTGGAATCGATCACTACAAAGCCACACAAGGAGTAGATTCTTCTGATATCGTAGGTCTAGAAATGAAAGACGAATATTCCTGAAAACAACAAAGAAAAAAATATCTAGCAATTCATACAAAATCTCATTATAATCTTACATTATAAGCTTAACTATAACCATCTAATATAAGCCTAGAATAAGGAAAAAATAATGAATATCTTAGATCCTAACTTTACAAATTGCAATGATTTAGAAATTTTGCTTTGTATGCCTCCCTCTGAGGAAACAAGCAAAGTTCTTAATTCCTTATTAAACTTAGGCTGTAAAGTATATCCCACAAAATCTCAAGAAGACGCACTTGCAAAACTCAAATTCCATGCATTCCCTGTAGTCATACTGGAAGAAACATACTCCCTAAAAATCATGCAACACCTAGCCTGTTTGCCCAGCGTTCTACGACGCAATATATTCTATTTAGTCATAGGAAGCAGCCTAGAAACAGGCAACACATTACAAGCATTTGTAATTAGTGCGAATTTCGTAGTCCACAACGGTGACATCGCCTCCTTTGGACAAATCTTTCAAAGTGCAATACTAACAAACAATAGAATATATCGCCCATTACAAACAGCATGTGAAAAATGGGCAAAAGAACAAGCATAGAAAACAGAAAGGCAAACAATGCACAAAAAAATATTCTTAACATGGATCATACTAGGGATGACTTGTCTAATCTATGCGCAAGAAATGGAAACATGGAACTACCATATAGAATCTTCATTTAGACAAGTTCCACAAATATGGAAAGACGAATTCCAAAGAAATTCAATAGAACTCGAAGAAATCATAGAATTTCAAGAATATAAACACTCCCTTGTTACTTTTTATAACGAAAAAGCAGAAGACGGATTTTACGCATTTTTCGTACATGAAAACCCTAAACTCATACAAATTTACTACTTTCAAGTTCAAGACAACAACAAATACCTTCTATCCTACATAGAAGAAAAAATGAACGCAAAAAACATAGGGTTATTTTTATTTCAAACATTTCATAAAACATATCCCACACCTCTAGAAGTCGTAGACGGGATGAGCCAAGCCTCTACATTGCAAGGATTTGTAGAAGGAGAAATATTCTATGACCAAGAATCTCTAAGAGGAGAAAAAACACCACTTAACAAAATTACTGTTGACTACATGGACGAAGAAGACGTCTACTTCCAAGCAAGCGAAATTGTAGATGGCACATATAGACGTGCTACTATCGATAATAAAGGAAGAATCAACTTTGCAGAATCTATTCCCTCTATCAAAGACGAACTACCAAACTTCACCATATACTATACATATGGATGGGGAACTAGATTCCAAAACAACAATTGGCCTGCTTTCTCCTATCTTGAATTCAACAAATATCCATTGCGACGAACTATGCCCATTACACTTTTTCTAGTACATAAACAAAAATACTATAGACCACTCATGATTCAAACGATAGTTCCTTTATTGAGCAACAAAATTACCACATTTCATAAAATCTTACACATAGATGACAGTAAAGATGATCAAGAATTTCGCCAACCTGTATACAACTACGAACCTATAGGAGAAGAAGACACAAAACTACAATTGCAACGTCGTACAGCTAAAATCGAACTACAACTCATAGACATCAATGACAACCCTATATCTTATGGACGTGCCAACGATGGATTTGGAAAAATCGAAATCTATACAAAATCAGGCATCAAAGTTATGCACAAAGGCAAAAATAGCTTCCGTCCACCTCGAACTAGTGAACTAGAACTAGACTATGCAGAATACACATTCACATACACGCCATTTAACTTAAAAAAATACATAGTCCAACAAAAAAAAGTAGTAATCCATAAAAACCATACAGCAGAAAATGCCATCACATTCAAAGCATTTCAACGAATCCCTAACTATTTCTATGAAATCGACAACAATATCTACAAAAACACACTTGTTCCCTTATTCAAAGAAGAAGAAATTGAAATATACCTAAAAAGCATTGAACACCTTTCTGATCTTTTTGACCTACTACAAGAGAGAAAAGCCAGTCCTGAAACGTGGGAAAACTTCATCCACACACTCCTAGACACATATGAAGCAAATAAAGACAAAATTGAAAAAGCCATTCCAGCTAACCATCCACATAAACTCACATTCTACTTCAACCTTGTAGAAGCATATTGGGCACGTAGTAAATATAGCAATCCTATTCCTAACCTAGAAAAAGCACTCCAAATCCTAATGCAAGAAAACATTACATTCAAAGAATTCTACCAAAAATGGTATTTTACAGACAACAAAATCCAAGATATACGCACCTTTTCAAGAAACTTATTTCGACAGCGTCCAGGACTCTTTAAAGAAGTACGTAACAAATGGGATAGATATAGACTCCTTTACTGCTTAAGTGCTATACAAACATACTATTACAACCAAATATACCAAGACATCTCAGATGATGCTTGCAATGCATTTGGAGCAACTATTCTTACCCTTAGCCAATGCTATAAAATGAAACAAGAACGAAATATTGCACTAGGTGAAGAACGACCAGGTTTAGACTATAACATTGCTACATACTTAGCAGAAATACTTGAAAAAACACAAACACGAGCACAAAGCACAGCAAGTTGGACTAGCCATCAAAAGGAAAAAATTGGCTATCATTTCTATGAATCAGAAACAAAACATATTGTCTACGCTTCCCTTGCTTACCTAGAAGCCCTTTCTGATGAAATGGAACGCCCAGAACGTTGGGATTTACACATCATTCCTAAACATCACAAAGAAATCATCCAAACAAAATGCACACCTATACGACGCCAAACATTAGAAAACTTCGTCAATGAAATCCTTAGAAAATGGCACAAAAAATAACTTCCCAATCCTAGAGTATAAAAAAATTGTCTGATACTTTAAAGTATCAGACAATTTTTTTATGTTTAAACTTCCCCAGAGCAATATTTCCACCCCAGAGCAAATTCCACCCCAGAGCAAATTCCACCCCAAAGTAAATTTCCACCCCAAAGTAAATTTCCATCCCAGAGCAATTTCATCCCCGAGCAATTTCATCCCCAGAGCAAATTCCACCCCAGAGTAAATTCATCCCCAGAGTAAATTCATCCCCAGAGCATTTTCATCCCCGAGCAATTTCATCCCCAGAGCAAATTCCACCCCAGAGTAAATTCATCCCCAGAGTAAATTCATCCCCAGAGCATTTTCCTCCCCAGCGCAATTTCATCCCCAGAGTAAATTCCTCCCCACAACAATTATCTCCCC
>JAGOMP010000093.1 GCA_017993505.1 Planctomycetota bacterium | reverse complement strand
ATATTGCTCTAGGGTGGGAATTTGCTCTGGGGTGGGAATTTGCTCTGGGGTGGGAATTTGCTCTGGGGTGGGAATTTGCTCTGGGGTGGGAATTTGCTCTGGGGTGGGAATTTTGCTCTGGGAAAAAAAGTTGCTCGGGAGAGGGAAAGTTGCTCAGAGATGAAGCAAATTTGCTCTGGAATGAACAACTACTACAACTGTTTTGGACAGAGAATGTTCTGGAAAGACAGTAGTAGTAGTTGTTTAAAGTTTGTTGTTTTAGAGTAATATGGAAGCTGTACCGAAGTAAAATAATACTGTACAGATGTCGGAAAATCCAAGAACGAGTGGACCAGCTGCGACTTTCGGATCCAGTTTTGTGTGGTGGATAAGTGTGGGAATGGTGATACCGAAGAATGATGCACTACATAGCGATAGAACTACGCTAATTCCAATGGATATTCCTTGCCATGGTTCTTGTTTCCATATCATAACAATGGTGAATAGTATTAAGCCGATTCCTGTACCTAATAGAAGAGCAGTAATAAGTTCTTTAAAAATGGATTTGCAGTACCATGGAAGGGTTATCTTTTGGATTTGAAGTCGTTTAAGAGTGATACTGAGTGATTGGATACTGACACTTTCTCCTAAGCCTAGTATCATCGTTAGAAAAAATGTTAGGATAATGCTTCCTGCGATAGTGTGTTCAAAGTATGAGGAAAGTATGGCACAAAATGTTCCACCTATTATTGTTGGAATTAGCCATGGAAATCTCATAAGGAAGGAGCTCCAAGGTGTTAGGTACTGAATGATAGATGCACGTACACCAATGAGTTCAAATGCTTCGTCAAATCGTTGGTTTACTTGGAAGTTTAGATCATTCGAGGTTAGAACCGTAATGTCAAATATTCCTAGGAGTTTTTTTTCTTCGTCTATAACTGGAAATGCTAAAAATTTATATTCCATGAATAGATTTTGTGCTTCTTCTATTGTTGAAGTATGGGGAAGTGAAATGATATTAGAAATCATAATTTTTTCAACAGTTGTTGTTTTTTCAGCTGTGATGAGGCGACGGAGGGGTACAATGCCACAAAGTTTTTTTTCTTCGTCTACTACGTAGAAATATGTAATTTGGTCGCATATGTTTTTGTTGCAAAGAAGGTTCTGAATTCCTTCGATAGTATCTGTTTTATATAAAACAATGCTTTCTTTTTTTATGTAATCTGTTATTTTACTTTCTTTGAAGTTTTTTGTATAGGAACTTTTTTTTAATTTTTCTATAATATATTTTATGTCCATAATTTGCCTTTGGGAAAAAAACTCTTGTATTTCTACATTTAGGATATACAAGAGTTTTTTGTATTCTTAAATTGTGATGAGAAGATTATTTTTTGTTATCTTCTTTTTTAACTTCTTCTTTTTTAACTTCTTCTTTTTTAACTTCTTCTTGAATTCTGCATTTTGCAAGCTTAGGATTGGCAAGTTTATGGAGTGGTTGTGTGAGTGCATATATAATAAATGAAGTGGCTAGAAGTTTGCCCCATGCGTTCCATTTTACTATAGCCGGGACTCTATCTAAGATAACATAAGCTTCTAGAAAAAAGCAAAGTACGCCTGCAAGGATGATGCCAAGGAAAAATCCTAAGAATAGTTTGCATTTTGCTTCAAATTTAAAGAGGCCGAAGAAGAGTTCTAGGATTCTTTCTAAAACTTGAGCTACTAGTAGAAAGAAAATAATTAATTCACATAGTGAAAGTGATAACCAAAAATCTCTATTTTCTTCTTTAGGTTCTGGAATGCATAAGAAGCATTTAGCAGGTGCTGTTGTTTCAGATGGTGCTTCTGCTTCTTCTACTATAGGATCTTGGGTAGGAATGGAATCAACAGGAATATCTTCTGTGAATGTTTCTTCTAATGTAGCTTCTTCTGTCAATTCAAATTCCATATCTTCATCAATAGCTTCTTGTGCCATAATGCAGAAAGAAAAAATAAGAAGTAAAATAGTAAAAAAACGCAATTTCATAATGTTCTCCTATGAAAGAATGAAGAAATTTTGTATTTTGATTGTCGATTTTATTTAATGTTGATTGAATGTTATTTTATATCAAAATTATCAAAGGTATGAAAAATATTTATATTTTATCAAATAAAAGATTTAATTGCTTTTTTTTGATATATAATGAGTTATGAAAATTTTTTTTAATGAACACAAAGAATGAAGACAAATACTATAAGTAGCTACTTTATAGCTACTTATAGTTGTATTTTATTTTACAATTAGTTTTTTATGGGATATGGTGGAATTGGTGTAATGGTTTTTGGGTTGGCTTCTATGTCACGAAGTACTTCTTCGATAGCTCGTTCAAGTTGACGGTCAATGTCCTGAAATTCAAGTGCTGGATCGTTTTCTACTTCAATGTCAGGTTCAACACCAACGCCTTCCATAATCCAATTACCTTGTTCATCATATCTTGAAAATTCTGGTTTATGTAGGGAGCCACCATCTACAAATGGTAAACTTCCTCGAATTCCAACAACACCACCCCATGTTCTTGTTCCAATGAGTTTTCCGAGACCAAGTTTGCGGAATCTATAGGCAAATATATCGCCATCAGAGGCAGAATATTGATCGATCAGGGCAACTTTGCTACCATAATGCGTTTCATCTGGATTGACATCTGGCTGACCGTTTCTTGTAATAACAAAGAAGACGAGTTTTTTCGCAAGTCGTGCTGCGATCATGGGAGAAACGTGTCCACCACCATTGTGTCGAACATCAATGATGAGACCAGGTTTATTGAGTTGAGGATAAAAGTATTTTGCGAATTCATTTAATCCTGTGTACATCATATCTGGAATGTGAACGTATCCTACTTTTCCATTTGTGGCTTTGTCAACTTTAGCAATGTTGTTTTCTACCCAGTTAAAGTATACAAGTTCTTGCACATCTGCTAAGGGTTTGATCGTAACATCTCGACTTCCTTCTTCAGATGCTTGGTTGTTGATAGTTAAAATTGTTTCTTTGTCAGCTGTATCAATCAAGGATTCGTAGATGTTGTTCATGTCTTTTACAGATTGACCATTGACTGCAAGGATGTAGTCACCTTCTTTTGCATTGACTCCGATTTCTGTAAGTGGGGAACGCAATGATTTATTCCAGTTTTGACCTTGGAAAATTTTGACGATTTTATAGTATTGAGATTCTGGATCTCGTTGAAGTTTAGCACCGAGAAGACCCATTTTAATTCTTGGTGCTTGTGGAAAATCGCCACCGCCTATATAAGTATGTCCAAGATTGAGTTCGCTAATCATTTCGCCAATGATGTATGTTAAATCACGTCGATTGCTAACATAGGGAATGAGTTGTGCATATGTGTCTCGCATTTTGGGCCAATCAACTCCGTGCATATTGGGTGCATATATAAAATCTCGCATTTGACGCCATGATTCATGGAAAATTTGAGTCCATTCTTTAGTGCGATTGAGTCGCATTTTCATGTTGCTGAGGTCTAATGTTTTGCTGATGTCAAGTCTACCAGCTGGCAAATCTACAATAGCATATTGATTTTGTTGTTTAACCATCATTTTTTGTTGATTAGCTGAAATTGTATAACCTTGGAAATTTCCAACTTCTGTGCTTTTTTGAGATTTGAAATCAAAGACATGGAGACTTACGGTATCATCTTTCATACCAATATAATAGAGTTTATCTTTTGTAGCTTCTATAGCACCATAGTTTCCATTTGGTATAGGAAATTCAACAATTCGAGAAGCAAGTCCGTCAAAGTCAATAGTAACAGCAAATTTATCTTCTTTGCTAGCTTTTTCTTTGTTTTCCTCTTTTGGCATTTCGTCTTGAGCGGCTTCTTTTTTAGTTACTTCAACTTCATCACTTTGAGGTGTAAGAGGAGATGCAGTGTCTTTATTTAATGTTACTAGATAAATTTTGTACATGTCAACATAAACATGATCCCATTCTGTCCAACCATAAGTAGGATGAAAATGTCGAGCAGAAGCAAAATAAATGTATTTACCATCTGGACTAAATGTAGCAGAAGAAGAGTAATACCATTTGTCTGTAATTTCATGTGTTTCTTTTGTTTCTAAAGAATATACTTTGATAATGGAACATGGACTTTTTAATGAGGTATATTCAGAATAGATAATCCAATTGCTATCTGGTGCCCATGAATATTCTGGAATTTCAAAAACTTTGCAATGGCGAACAAGTGTGATTTCTTTTGTATCAATATCTACATATTTTAAATCTTGTGCTCTGTCTGCCCAAAGAATTTTTTTGCTATCTGGCGACCAGACAAGTCTATATTTATAATAGCCACCTTGGTTTGTAAGTGCAATGACTTCGCCTTTTCCTTGGCTGTCTTTTCTAATGTAAATTTCATCTTCGCCTGTTTCATCAGAAATATAGGCAATCCATTGTCCGTCTGGTGACCAAACTGCATTTCTATTATGGACTCCATTTTGATTTGTTATGTTGCGTGTAGCACCGTTTTTTTCTGGAACTGTAAAAATGTTTCCACGAGCACAAAATACAGCACGCTTTCCATCTGGGCCAATAGATGCACTTTCAATGCGATTGGATACTGAAATTAAGGCTTCACGGCGATTATTCAAATCTTCAGCTAATTGAACGGAAACTTTGATTGTTTGTTCTGTGGCAAAGTCATAATAATAAATATAGCCTCCGTTTTCAAAAATAACTGCATTATCACCTAAACTTGGGAATTTAATATCAAATTCTGTAAAGTTTGTGAGCTGTGCAGTTTCTTTTGTTTCTGTATCATAACGATATAAGTTCATGCGTTTTGTTCTATCAGAAACAAAATATATATATTTTCCATGCCACATAGGAAATATATCTTGGGCAGGATCATTTGTGATTTGTGTTGTTTCTTTTGTTTCAAAATTATAGATTCTAATATCGTCAGCTTGGCCGCCTCTATATCGTTTCCAAGTGCGAAATTCACGGAATACTCTATTATATGCAATGGATTTTTTATCTGGTGAATAAGAACACCAACTGCCTGTGGAAAAAGGGATTTGTTCTGGTAAATCACCATGGATGGAAACAAGATTCAATTGACCAACAAATGCGTCCCATGATGCTGTTCGAGAACGATAAATAATATGTTCGTTGTCTTTCCAACCCATAACAATATTATTGGGGCCCATACGATCTGAGACTTCATCTCTTCCTAAAGTTGCCGAATATGTTAGACGTTGTGGAACTCCTCCTTGTGCTGGCATGACGTATACTTCTGTATTTCCATCATATTGACCAGTAAATGCAATTTTACTTCCATCAGGTGAAAAGTGTGCAAACATTTCATAACCAATATCATTGGTTAATTTACGAGCAATCCCACCTTGTTTGGCAACTGTATATAGATCGCCTGCATAAGTAAAAACAACGTTGTCTCCATGTATAGTAGGAAACCGTAAAAGTCTTGCTTCATCTTGTGCAACAATTATACTACTACACAAGATGATAATTAAAAAACATAAACATTTCCAATTCATGAGAGAATACCTCACTGTAAAGATACTTTATGATAAAGATACTTTTAGATAGATATGAATAGAATGTTTATAAATTTACTTTTTGATTCTATTCATATTCATACAATAAAAAATTATAAAATTATAAATAATTGCCTTTATTATAAAAAAAAACTTAGAAAAAGTAAATTAAAAAATGATATGAAATTTTTTGTCGAAATCTAAGTGTCCAAAAATTAAAAATTAAATATACATTATGTTTGTAAGAGAACAAAAAAACAGGGTTAATTTAATTATTTTAGTTTTAAATTCGAAAATAAAATATATTAAAAAATGTAAAAGATATAAAAAAATATAAAATTTTTGAAAAAAAATTTCAAATATATAAATA